>JBCBZK010000071.1:0-16997 GCA_039815365.1 Pseudomonadota bacterium
CGTGTTTTTGTCAGTGCGATCGAACCAACGACGCGATCGCGACCAAGCCACACATCACATGAGCGCCCTCAAGTTCGTGATACCATCGCGCGCAAGACAATCGAAGGAAACAGTCATGGCGACGGCAACACCGATTTCACCCTCAAAGGGCAGTTCTAGAAGCGTCAATCCGCTGGATTTGTACGATGTTCGGGCTGAGCTCAACGACGAAGAAGCGATGGTGCAGGATACCGTGGCGCGCTTTGTCGATGATGAAGTATTGCCGGTGATTCGTGAGCACTTCGACAACCACACCTTTCCGTCAGAGCTGATCAAACCCATTGCTGACTTAGGTCTGCTGGGCAGTGCGATTGAGGGTTACGATTGTGCCGGGCTGAGCCAGACGACGTATGGCTTGATTTGTCAGGAACTGGAGCGCGGCGATAGTGGGGTGCGCAGCTTTGTGTCGGTGCAGTCGAGCCTTGTGATGCATCCAATTCATGCTTATGGCTCGGACGCGCAAAAAGACTACTGGTTACCGCGTCTCGCGAAGGCCGAGTCGATCGGGTGTTTCGGTTTGACTGAGTCGCACGGCGGCTCTGATCCGTCGAACATGAAAACGCATGCGAAGCAGGATGGAGATGACTGGGTCATCAACGGCTCGAAAATGTGGATCACCAACGCGCCGATCGCAGACGTCGCTGTGGTTTGGGCAATGACCGATAGCGGTATTCGTGGTTTTATCGTGCCGACCAACACACCAGGCTTCACGGTGCAAGAAATCGACAACAAGTTTTCGTTACGTGCCTCGCGCACCGGTGCGCTGTTCTTCGACAACGTGCGCGTGCCGGGTGACGCCGTGCTGCCGAATGTCTCCGGTTTGCGCGGTCCGCTAGGTTGTCTGACGAAAGCGCGCTTTGGCATTACATGGGGTTGCATCGGTGCCGCCCAGGCCTGTCTGGATGAAGTGCTGCGATACACCGAAGACCGCATTTTGTTTGACCGCCCTCTTAACCACACGCAGAGCATTCAGCTACGCATGGCGGAGATGGCGCGTCAGATTACGATGGCACAATTGCTGTCGCTGCGTCTTGGCCGACTGAACGACGCAGGTCACATGCGGCCCGAACAAGTGTCGATTGCCAAGTGGAACAATGCCCGTATCGCGATTGATATTGCTCGCGACGCGCGCGACATTCTCGGTGGCAGTGGCATCAGCGCGGAATACGTACCGATTCGTCACATGCTGAACCTCGAAAGTGTCATCACCTATGAGGGTACCGAAACCGTTCATCAGTTAGTGGTCGGCAAAGCGCTCACAGGCGTTAACGCATTCTGACAAACACCGTCAGTCATGGCGCGGTGTGGCGTATCGCTGCACCGCTGATTCTGTCCAATATTTCGGTGCCGTTGCTCGGCATGGTCGATGCCGGTGTGTTGGGCCATCTTGATAGTGCCGAATATTTGGCCGGTGTTTCCCTGGCGGGCGCCGTGTTCAGCCTGATTTTCATGAGCATGAATTTTCTGCGCATGGGCACCACCGGAATGACCGCGCAATGCTATGGCCGCAACGATGGCGGCGAGCTGCGCGAGACACTAGGCCAAGGCTTGATCGCCGCGCTCGCAATTGCAGCACTACTGATCGCGCTGCAACAACCGATCAGTCATCTTGCGTGGCGCTTCATGTCTGCCGAGCCGAACACGACCGCCGCCGCAGCGGCTTATTTCGATATTCGCATCCTTGGCGCGCCGTTCACGCTCATCAACTTCGTTCTCATCGGCTGGTTTATCGGCATTAAGGACGGACGCGCGCCATTGGTGCTCGTGCTCGTGATCAATTGCGTCAACATTTTTCTCGACTTGCTGCTGGTGAACGTCCTTGGCTGGCGTAGCGATGGCGTTGCACTGGCGTCCGTTGTCGCCGAAGCTTGCGGCAATGTAGCCGGCTTCCTGCTATTGGCGCGTCAACTCAAACGCATGCCGGGACAGTGGCAACGCGAGGCCCTCACATCGCTGTCGCGCTACCGCGGTTTTTTCGCCGTCAACGCGAATATTTTCGTACGCACGATTGCGTTGGTCGGCACGCTGTCATTCATTACATCGCAAGGCGTACGCTTCGGACCGATCGTCGTTGCCGCCAACGCGATCCTGATGAATCTGTTCTACATTCTGTCGTACGCATTGGATGGCATTGCACAAGCCGCCGAAGCACTCGTTGGCGAGGCTTGGGGCGCAAAACGGCGTGAACAACTCAAACAAGCTGTGCGCGTATCGCTGCTCTGGTCATTGGTTGTGGCCGTTACGTTCGTTGGTGTCTTCTTTGTGGGTGGCCCACACATCATTGACCTGTTAACGAGCATCGACGCTGTACAACAAAGCGCACGCGTCTACCTGCCATGGATGGTGGTCGCACCGCTGATCGGCGTATGGAGTTTTTTCTACGACGGCGTTTTCGTCGGCACGATGTGGGCGCGCGATATGCGTAATGTGATGCTGGTGAGCGCGCTGTTCGTCTTTATTCCAACGTGGCTGCTCACTTACGACATGGGCAACCACGGTTTGTGGTTATGCTTCATCGTTTTTATGTCGGCTCGAGCCCTTGGTATGGCAGCTGTGTACTACCGGCGCGTGCGCCAACCGCCAGTCACTGATTGGCCGGCAAACGCGTAAGCGCCACGTACGCGAGCACCGCAGACAAGATCTCGATACCCAGTACAACGCCCATGGTTGCATTAAAGCTGCCGTCCAGCACAATGCCAGCCGCGCGACTGAAGACTACGGCGCCCCACACCAACACCATCGAAACCAGCGCGCCGCGCATCAGCGTCGGCTTGATCGCGCCTGCAATCCAGAATGCAGCAAGGCCTAACTCAACCCCGCCATAGAACGCGCGCACCTCGGTAATGGCCCCAGCCGACAGCAAGCCAAACTGAGTGAGCTCAGCGATCTTTTGCGGCGCGACTAACGACAACGCGCCGAACGCCAGTGTGATCAAACCGACAAGCCATAAAACAACTTTGGCAAAGCTCATGCTGCAACTCCAGACAGTGACACGCGATTGATGCGACGGCGCAACCACAAGAATGCACCGACGCCGCAGATAAGATTAGCGCATGCGTATGCTGCAAAGATACCGCTGTACCCCATGTACTGCGCCATCACCCACGCCAGCGGCAGAAAGACAATGCCCATGCGTGACAACGAGACGATGACAGCCGGCAATGGTTGGCCGATACCATTGAATCCAGCGTTGGCTGTCATCACCATCCCGGCCGCCCCGTAGCTGAACGGCACGAGCCACAGGTAGCGCCCGGCGACCTCTACGATGACCGGATCCGCATTAAAGACGGCAGCAAAAGATGCGCCGAAAAAATACAAACCGATAGCTACAAGCAGACCAAAACCGGCGCAAAACCATGCGCTACTGTTCAGTGCCGCATGCAAGCGCGGCCATTGCTGCACTGAGAGGTTTTGCCCAAGCATCGGTCCGATAACAGCGGATAAGGCGTAAAACGCGACCAACGCCAGCGACTCAATCCGCGTCGCCACACCGAATCCCGCGACAACGTCGGCGCCGTAGGTCGCGAGCATCGCCGTCGCGACGGCGGTGCACAGCGGAATGATCATGTTAGTGCCAGCAGCGGGCATGCCAACATGCAGAATCGCGCGCCATGAGCGGCGCACCACCGCGAACGAGTGGCGCGTCAAGTCGAGCATTTTGAGATGTACGGCTAACAGGTAAATGGTCACAGCGCACATCGCTACACGCGCCAGCAGCAATGCAAGCGCGGCACCCTCTAACTCCAGCCTCGGAAACGGGCCAACGCCAAAGATCAGCAACGGATCCAAAATACCGTTGAGCAACGCTCCACCGATCATGATCCACATCGGTACTTGCGTATTACCCGTGGCACGAATTGCGCCGTGCGCGACCATCGGCACCACAAGCAACGGCGCGCTCAAATACCAGATCGTCATATAGCGGGCGATCATCTCGATGAGCTCTGGCGATGCGCCTAGCGCTGCAAAGACCGGGCGAATCATCAGATAGCCAAAGAAGGCCAGTAGAACCGATACAACGATAGCCAACAGCAAAGCATCAGTCGTTAAGCGTCGCACGCGCGCAGTGTCACCAGCGCCTAACGCGCGCGCAATAACAGATGACGTGCCAGCACCCAGTCCGATAGAGGCGGCAGACATCGTCATAACGACCGGGAACGTAAAGCTCATTGCGGCGAGCTCTGTGGCACCAAGACGGCCAACAAAAAACGTATCCACTGCATTGAATGCCATTGTGGCAATGATGCCGCCAAGCATCGGGAAAGCCATCGCAAACAAATGGCCGGGGACGGAACCCTGGGTTAGCTTAGGTGCATCAGCAACCACTAGGTTGCGACTGTGCGTATGCCATGTCCGGCTCGAACTGGCTACGCACGACGGCTTCTAGCTCGCTCATCGTGAAAGGCTTCGGCAAAATGGCGTTCACGCCGCGCGCGAGGTAATCGTCAACAGCGGCCGGTTCCGGAACACTCGTGGACAATACGGAAGGCAACTCACAGGGCAACTCGCGAACAGCACCGATGAGTTCAAGACCTGTCATCGCCGGCATCGATTGATCGGTAATCAGCAACCCGATTTCACTGGTCGCCTTACCGATATACGCAAGTGCGTCGAGCGGGTTGGCAAAGCAACGCACCGGGTGTCCCAATTTTGATAGCATCCCTTCCGCAATCGCTAACAGTTGAGGCATGTCGTCAACGAAAACGATTTCCTGGGCGGCGTTATCATCACCGTCTGTATTTTTACCCATACGGTGAGTGTAAAGACACGATCGCCAGCGCGCCAGTGATCCAAGTCACATTTCGCGATCCGGATGATTGACTTTGAGACGCGATATGGCGAAAGCAGAAATCAATTCGGTAGAAACTAATAACACGCCATGACTAAAGCGCAACAACCCCTAGACAGCCAGACACCAATGTCATCGCGATTTTGTCAGTGGTTGCTGGACAATGCCCACGCCGCAATGGGTATAGCCGTCGTGTTGATCATTGCGTTAGGTATTGGTGTATTGCAGTTACGCCTCGAAACAGACGAGTCGATCTTCTTTGATGATGGCAATCCGAATTACATAGCCGAGCTTGCACTGCAGGCAGATTTTGGCGGGACGGATAACGTTATGTTCGTTATTGCGCCAAATACGGGAGATGTTTTTCAGACCACGCCGGTTGCGTTACTCCATGAACTCACCAGCGCAGGTTGGCAAATCCCTTACGCCAAGCGCGTAGACTCGTTGTCGAACTACCAGCACACCGTCGCTGCGGACGATGAGTTAACCGTTGCTGATCTGATCCCTTCGGACATCACACTCGATGCCGCACGCCTTGCTGACATTCGAAAGATTGCTGTTAACGAACCCGAGTTAGTGCATCGCTGGGTATCAACGAACGGCAAGGTGGCTGCCGTCAGCGTCATGCTGAACATGCCCGAGAACGATGAAATCGCGGTGCCGGAGATCGCGATCTACGCGCGCGACATGCAAGCACGTTACGCAAAGCAGTATCCGGATATCGACATTTACTTGCTCGGTTCGGCGATTGGCGACCAGACGTTCGACGAATTATCGATCAGCGATTTTTTCCGTTTCATCCCGATCGTGATCACCATCGTCATCACATTGCTCACCCTCGCGCTACGCTCGGCATGGGCGACCGTGTCCGTGTTGGTCGTCGTGGCGACCAGCATTATTGCGACACTCGGCCTCGGTGGCTACCTCGGCTTCAGGCTCAACGCCGCGACAGTGGCTGTACCGAGCATTGTGATGACACTCGCGGTTGCAGACTCGGTGCACATGCTCAGCGTTTATCTTGCGCAGCTGCGACAAGGCGTAACGCGCCACGCATCCGCATTCAAGGCGCTCACTACCAATTTGCAACCCATTTTGCTCACCACGCTCACCACCGGCATCGGGTTTCTTGGGCTTAACTACAGTGAAGTGCCCCCTTTCCGCGATCTTGGCAATCTGGTCGCGATCGGCGTCGTCATGGCGTTGATATTTACGTTGCTGTGCCTGCCGGCCCTCATGTTGCGTCTGCCGTTCAACCCGGCGCCGCTACCGAGCGAACAATGGACAGAGGCGCTGGCCGATCGCTTAATCCGCAAGCGACGCATTTACGGCTGGTGCGCGGCGCTGGTCGCTGCGGTGCTAATCAGCTTTGCGCCGCGCAATACGCTCGAAGATGACTTCATCGAGTATTTCTCGACGGATCTGCCGTTGCGACAGGCGGCTGACTTCACCATCAACAATCTCACCGGACCGTTTGTCATGAGCTTTGCGATGGACAGCGGCAAACCCAACGGCATCACGGATCCGGAATTTCTGGCAACCGTCGAGTCGTTCATCGACTGGGCGCGAGCGCAGCCCGAAGTAATTTACGTCAGCGCCTTTACCGAGACACTCAAGCGACTGAACCAGGATCTGCACAATGATGCTGCGGAAATGCGTGTGTTGCCGGACAGAGCAGACCTTGCCGCGCAGTATCTGTTGCTCTATGAAATGTCTCTACCGTTTGGTCTCGATCTCAACAATCAACTGAGCTTCGATCGCTCCACCATGCGCGTTGACGTACGCATCGGCGGCGAGCGCACCCGCGGCATCGTCGATCTGGAAGCGCGCACGCAGCGCTGGTTCGATGACAATGCACCACACCTCAAGACGCCAGGCGCAGGATCGGACGTCTCTTGGGCTAACATCGGTCAACGCAACATCAACGCGATGCTCACCGGCTCATTGTTGGCGCTCGGCCTGATCACGATCACGCTCATTGTGACACTCAGATCCATGATGTTCGGCCTGATGAGCTTGATACCAAATCTGCTGCCTGCGGCAATAGCGTTCGGTATCTGGGGGATCGCCGTTGGCCACATCAACCTTGCAGCAGCCGTCGTGTTCAGCATGACGATTGGCATTGTCGTTGATGACACGGTCTACTTACTCACGAAATACCTGCATGCCCGTCGCGACCTAGGCCTGCGGCCTGCCGATGCGATGCGCTACGCCATCGCAACCGTATCGAGAGCTCTGATCGTCACGTCGATCACACTCACCGCGGGTTTCCTCGTCTTGGCAACCTCCGACTTCAATCTGAACGTCACCTCCGGCGTCATGATTGCCATCGTCGTATCCACAGCCGTCGTCTACGACTTGTTGATGCTGCCGGCGCTCGTCGTCTGGCTCGATGAGCGGTTCGGTGCTCGCGCGAAAGCACCGATTCAGGCACACTAGCGCTCATTCACGACCAAACCGGATGCAAGGAGATACCAACGTGTTACGTCGAGTCCTAGATAAGTTAGCTGGCAAACAGGCAACACCTGTTGATGCCCACTGTGATGTTCCCTGTGCAATCTACGACACAGGCCCAATCCTGATTTCCGCGCTGACCGTCGTGCGCATGATCGACATCATGGAAGAGTGGAACAGCCACAAGCCCGATAGCGACATCGCCTATCAGAATGCGATGTCCCGCTGCATCGCACAAAAAGAACAGCATGCCGAAGACGTCAAACACGAAGTGCGCGTGATCTGGGGTGACTACCTCAAAGCGCCGCAGTTCGAAAAATACCCGAATGCGCATGAACTGGTACACAACATCATGTTGACGGGCAGCAAATGCAAGCAAGGCGTAGATCGCGCCGACGCACTCAAGCTCGTCGAGCTGTGCAACGAATTTGCCGAGATGTTCTGGGCAACCAAAGATGTCAAAACGACACGTGCGGTGTGCCCGTACAAGCCATCACTGGAAACGGTTTACCCGGTTCTGTAACGCAGGCGGCTGCGACGCACATGCGGTTATTCCGTGTCCGCGGTCGCAGTATGTTGCCAACACTGCATGATGGCGATTATGTGATCGGCCGGCGTTATCGCGTCGGCCGTTCTCGTCTTAACAGCGGCCAGGTTGTCTGCGTTGATCACCCGGATCTCGGCTGGTTGATCAAACGCGTTGGCAAGCTGAGCGACGCCGGCGTGCAACTGCTCAGTGACGGTCAGACCGGCAACGAACATCTGGGCTATATTCAACATGACGATGTGCGCTATTTGGCAAACATCCGTATCGGCAAGCGGGGCGTTCAGCGCATCCGCCCTGCGTCACAGCACACACAGGAACTAACATGAGCAGAGTTGCAGGAAAAATCGCGTTGGTAACAGGCGCCGCGCAAGGTCTTGGCGAAGCGATATCACGCATGCTGGCCCGCGAAGGCGCGACAGTATTGCTGACTGACATCAATGCCAGCGGCGCAGCTGCCGTTGCCGAATCGATCAACGAGTCGCACCCCGGCAGCGCCAGCGCGATCGCGCATGACGTGACGAGCGTCGAGCAATGGCAAGCAGCGATTGCCGCCTGCGAAGCGCTCGGCGGTTTGCACATTCTCGTCAACAACGCGGGCATCGGTACGATAGGCGGCGTTACCGAAGACACGCTGGAGAACTTCCGGCGCGTGCATGAGGTTGACGTTGATTCGATCTTTATCGGTTGTAAATACGCAATGCCGGTCATGACTGCCAGCGGCGGTGGCAGCATTATTAACATGTCGTCAATCGCCGGCATCATTGCGGGCCACAATCAGGCGTCATACAACTCTGCCAAAGCAGCTGTCTGCCACCTCTCTAAATCTATCGCTTTGGACTGTGCACGCAAAGGCAACGGCATCCGTTGCAACTCGGTGCATCCGGTATTCATCGACACACCGATCATCGATGGACTTGGCGGCCAAAAAATGTCGCGCGAAGAATTGGTGGTAAAGCTCGGGCGACAGATTCCACTCGGCAGAATCGGCCAACCTGATGACATCGCATATGGCGTTTTGTATCTCGCATCGGATGAATCTGCATTTGTCACTGGCGTAGAGTTGCGTATCGACGGCGGCATCAGTGCGATGTAGCAAAGGCGACATTCCATGTCAGATCACATAGTCATCGCAGGCGGCGGCCACGCCGCCGGGCAGTTAGCAGTGTCGTTGCGCACGGGTGGCTTCGATGGTCGTCTCACCATTATCGGTGACGAATCTCACGCGCCCTATCAGCGCCCCCCATTGTCAAAGAAATTCCTGTCCGGCGAAGTCGATATTAATCGGCTGTACATCAAGCCGCCCGAATACTACGCCGACAATGACATTGACCTGAAACTCGACACGCGTATCAACACGATAAACACGGCGGCGCAAACGGTATCGACAGACGAAGGCGATATCGATTGGGATCATCTGGTACTGGCTACCGGCAGTCGTGTACGAACACTGGATGTATCCGGCAGCGCACTCAACGGCATCCACTATCTGCGGACTGCCGCGGACGTTGACCATATCCGCCAACACTTCGCACCGGGTGCACGGCTTGTCATCGTCGGCGGCGGTTACATCGGTCTTGAAGTCGCCGCCGTCGCTGTGAAAGCCGGTTTGGACGTACATGTCGTCGAGGCTGAGGATCGATTACTCAGTCGTGTCGTGTCGCCGACGGTCTCCGAGTTTTATCTTGGCGTGCACCAACAAGAAGGTGTGACGGTGCATTTGAATGCCATCGCACAGCAGTTCAGCGGCGAAACTAACGTGAGCGGCGTTACGCTGAGCGACGGCAGCACGCTGGCCGCTGATCTAGTGATTGTTGGCATCGGAATCGTGCCAAACACTGAGCTTGCCGAGGCCGCTGGTATCCACTGTGACAATGGCATTGTCGTAAATGAGTTTTGTGAAACCGGTACCGAACGCGTTCTTGCGATCGGGGACTGCACCAACCATCCGAATCCGCTGCTAGAGCGCAACTTGCGATTGGAGTCGGTGCCTAATGCGCTTGAGCAAGCCAGAACTGCCGCTGCGACCTTGCTTGGCGAACGCAACGCGTATGCCGAGGTGCCCTGGTTCTGGTCTGACCAATACGACCTCAAACTTCAGATCGTGGGCTTGACCGACGGTTATGACCAGACAGTGATTCGTGGCGATATCGCATTGCGCCAGTTTGCCTGTTTTTATTTGAAGCAAGGCAGGATGATCGCGGTCGACGCCATCAGCAGCCCGCGTGAGTTCTTATTCTCAAAACCGCTGGTCGCACGCAAAGCGCGAATACCGGCAGAAGTGTTGGCCGATGCGTCGGTGTCGTTAAAAGACGCCGGAGCCGAGTTTCCCGACTAAGGGTTTGCCTGCTCTGCCGCAACCGGCGCCGTTTCATCAATATCGACAAAGATCACTGTCTCACGCCGTGTGATGCCGCGCGCCATTGACGCTTCCTGAACACGCTTGCGCATTTGCGCGCGTCCTGTCTGACCTGCGAACGTGCCAGTGATGCCGCGTACACGAGCGTAGGCACCTACCGGACCGTCGGTCGTCACGTATTCAATATCGCCACGCCAGATCTCTCCGCGCAGCATCGTAAACATCATGCGACGCGCAAAGCCCCACAGATTGTCATTAGCATCGATGATAAACGTGCCACGTTTCGGAATAATCGCGTGCCAGGTGGAGCGATCAATCATCTTGCCTAGCAGCGGTTTACCTTCTGGTGACACAGCATGCATCCGCACGACGTATGCAACGCTGGTGTTGCCATCAATCGATGCTAGTGACACCGAAAACGCGCTGCGCATGCCATGTACGTCTGGTGGCGCAGTGTCTGCTGGCGATGGTGCCATCCAGTGATAGCCCGACTCGCCCAACACGACAGGCTCTACTGCCGTGCCCGCGACCGGAATACTCAGCCCTGGTGATTTCAGCGTCAGCTCATTGCTGCTATCGAATATGGGATTTGCCAACAACGCGAACAGCGTCAACAGCGCAGCGGGGATAAAGCCCAAGAAAAATGTCAGGATGAACTTCACTCATCTTCTCCCACGAGTCGTTGCACAACCGTGTCGATGCGCCAGACGTTGTCCTCGTCCAACCGCGCCTCCCAACTACCGCCAAGCTCAGTGAATTCTCGCGTACCGCTAACGATGGTGCCAACCTCGGCAATATCAGCGCTAAGCCCATTCATCGCAAGCGTGCCGCGCGCGGGTAAGTCCAATACCCATTCAACGTCGTCCCGCGTCTGAACCCCTCTGACTCTGCTGGCAATACCGACGACGACGCCTTGTTCGTTGCGTAACCGATAGACATCAGCATGGACGTAAAAAGGCGCAAGCTCGGGATACCATTCAGCGGACGCTGGCACGACAACGCCATCGGGGCGATCAATGCCGGGCACCGATGACAACAGATCATCGGGCAGGCGAATTTCGAAACGCTCTACGCGTCCCCCGTTGTTCTGAACGTCGGTAATTGAGCGCACGCGCTCCTGGTTCAGAAACGGTGCGAACCATGCGAGTGCGAGCGTGGCCACGACGCCTGCGATGATTCCCAAAAAAAACGTTGATCTCACGTGACTAGTCCTGATTACAATGCGTCGAGTGTAGTCGTACGGCATTCTACCGGTTAGTCAATTATGGTAAATCTGTGACACAAGTACCAAAAAGTTTGCGGGTTACGGACTCACACGCACAAGTGCGGCCAACATGTTGATCTGCTTATGGTCCGGACCACGCAATGTGTCCACAGCCTTGATGTATAGCTTTGCGCAGCGCAACGACACGACCGTCATCGATGAGCCGCTGTACGGACACTACTTGCGAGTGTCGGACGCACAGCACCCCGCCAGCCAAGACGTCATGGACAGCATGAACTGTGATGGCGACGCCGTGATGCGCGAACTGATGCAACGCGCTGATAGCAGCAGCGCGAACCAGTTTGCAAAACATATGGCGCACCATTTAACCGCGCTGGACGAGACGTTTCTTGCCAGGACCACAAATGTGTTGCTCGTGCGTAACCCACGCGACATGTTGCCGTCACTCAGCATACAACTACCAACGCCAACGCTTCGCGACACGGGGCTCAAACGACAATGGCAGCTGTGGCAGCAATTGACCGCGACGGGTCAAACGCCTGCGGTACTCGATGCACAGCAATTGCTGGCAAACCCGTCGGGCGTGCTGCATAAACTGTGCGATCATCTGGGCATCACGTTCGACGCCGCCATGCTGGAGTGGCCAGCCGGTCCGCGCGATGAAGATGGTGTTTGGGCGCCACACTGGTATCACAATGTGCACAAGAGCACAGGCTTTGGCAGCTACCAGCAAAAACACGACATAGACCGGGCATTACAACCCTTGCTCGAGACCTGCGCGCCGTTTTATGACGCGTTGCTTGAACATGCCATTCGCGCCGAATAGAGGACACAGCGACATGCCCAACGTAGATCCGAGAAACGCGAACATCAAAGTCATGATTAATGGCACCCTGTTTGATCGCGACCAGGCTCGTGTATCGGTTTTTGACAGCGTTGTGCAAGGCGGCGATGCCGTCTGGGAAGGGCTGCGCGTCTATGACGGTCGCATCGCCGCGTTAGGCGAGCATCTACGACGCTTGCAAGACTCCGCGCACGCGCTCGCGTTTGAGTCGGTTCCGGACAACGACGAAGTCCGACGACAAATATTCGCAACGCTTGCCGCGAACGGCATGCGTGATGATGCACACATTCGCCTGACGCTCACACGCGGCGAAAAAATAACCTCGGGAATGAATCCGAAGTTCAACCAGTCAGGCCCGACATTGATCGTGCTGGCCGAGTGGAAGAAACCGGTCTACACCGACGATGGTATTTCGCTTGTCACCGCGTCAGTACGCCGCAACAGCCCGCAGTTTCTCGACTCGAAAATTCATCACAACAATTTGCTCAACAATATTCTGGCGTCGATCGAGGCAAACGTGGCGGGCGTCGACAGCGCCGTGATGCTCGATATAGACGGTTTCCTTGCCGAGACAAACGACACGAACCTGTTTTTGGTTCGCGACAATGTGCTGTTAACGCCGCACGGTCATGCTTGTCTGCCCGGCATTACCCGTTCGATGATTTTGCTGATCGCACGCAGCAAAGGCATCGAGGCCGTAGAGCGCAACATTTCGCTAACCGAGTTGTACACCGCAGATGAGGCATTCACGACCGGAACGATGGGTGAGCTGACGCCTGTATTGTGTGTCGACGGTCGCGATATCGGCAACGCAGCGCGCGGGCCGATGACGGCGCAATTACAACAATGGCACCGCGAACATGCGTACGCGACCGGTGTGCCAATCGACTGAATCAATCGTTCGCGTAATACGCAGCGAGATAGTCTCTGAAGGCTGGCTGGGCGCTTGCCTCTATAGCACTCTGACGCTCGACAGACTCAACCACTTCACGGCGCAAACGCGAGAATTGCTCGTCGTCCATCGGGCTGAGCTTGGCGAAATGCTCGGCATGCGCCAGCGATTGCTCGCGCGTGAATTCAAAGTAACCAAGCCCTGACTCACGCATATCGCGCAGCACTTGTGCAGACGGTACTTCGCGCTCGCCGTTGAGCGCTGCGAGTTGCACGCGACAACTGCGCGCGTGCGGACCATCACTACCCGAAAGCAACTCAGCAGCGACCTCAACATCGGCGAGAATATCCTTCGCCCAAGACAGCATCGGCGTGATACGCCCAAATCGCTGTAACTCGAGCCCCGGCGCGCGACCGCTGTGCGCCATCAGCAAATAGTTCGCATCAGCTTCTGTAAGCTCGTCCGCGCCGAGCGGCGGGCTCGGTCTCAAAATGCACGCAACCAACATCGCCTGCATGAAGTACATTTGCTCAGAGCTGATGCCAACCGGCTCGTACGGGTTGATATCCAGACAGCGCACTTCGACGTAGGCGACCCCTGCGCGCTGCAGCGCCAATGTCGGGCGCTCACCGGAGCGCGCAATCTGCTTCGGCCTGATGCTGCTGTAAAACTCGTTCTCGATTTGCAGCACGCTAGCGTTCAGCTGACGCCATTGCCCGCCAACCTCAACACCAATGCGCTCGTAAGGTGCGTGTGGGGTCATGATTGCGGCCGTCAGACCGTCGATATACGCCTGCAAGGTGTTCAGCGAGATGTCGAGACGCGATTGTGCATTGCTGCTGTAACCAAGATCGCTCATACGCAGCGACGTCGCGTACGGCTCGAACAGCGTCGTGTCGTCAAAATCTGCTAATGCGGCATTGCCACCATCGAGAAACGTCCGACACATTGCCGGAGACGCACCGAACAGCAACAACACCAGCCAGCCGATCCTGCGGAAGTTTCGCGACAGGCCGAGATAGGCAGACGAACGCAACGATTGCAGATCACGCTCGTCGTAATCGACGCCAGTAGCCGCGGCGAATGCCGGCCAAAACGTATCGGGCATCGAAAAATTGAAATGCACACCAGCGATGGCCTGCATCGGGCGACCGTAGCGGTGACTCAGCCCGCGTCGGTAGACAGTCTTCATGCGCGCGACGTTCGATGTGCCGTAACGCGCCAACGGAATACTGGCAGCGTCACCCAGCTGACACGGCATGCTGGCGTTCCACAGGAACTCATCGCCAATGCGCTGCGTTGCAAACTGGTGCGTGCGCGACAAACACGCGAGCGTCTGGATCGGGTCTTCGTATGCAGGTGTCACGAACTCCAGCAACGCTTCGGAAAAATCCGTTGTGATGTATTGGTGCGTGAGCGCGGAACCTAACGCCTCAGGATGCGGCGCCTGTGACAAAAACCCGTCGTGCGTTACGCGCAGTGCCTCACGCTCAAGACCCGTTAGCATGCCTGTGCAGCTATCGCTGCCAAAGTTCTGCAGCGCCGAAATTCGTTGTTCCAGGGAGTCGCTCATAGATGCCCACCGTTGCGGCCGCTCATGGTAACAGTTAACGGCTTGCTCGCCAGCTGCCAACTGGGTCACAAAACTCTGGCGCTGGTCGCGCTATGCTTATGTCAGGTGGGAGGAGACATGATCATGGCCGGATTCGGAAAACAGCGCGCTCGCGACAAAGCGCGCGGACCAATGACACTGATTGCCGAGGGCTGCACGCTCACGGGTCAAATTACAGGCGACAACGACATTTTGCTAAGCGGTGTTGTCGACGGCGACAGCATTCTTAAAGGGATGGTGACGATTACTCGCGAAGGTCACTGGAAAGGCACACTAACTGCCCGTGATGTGATTGTGTCGGGCACCGTTGATGGCGACATCAACGCGAGCGGCTGCATCGAAATCGCGAGTACAGCGCGCATTCGGGGCACGGTCACAGGCGACCAAATCGCTGTCGCCAGCGGCGCTGTTATCGACGGCCAAATGCGAATCACCGGTAACCGCGGCGATGCGCACGAATTCACCGAAAAACGTGAGTCAGAGATTGGTTTGATTGCAGCCAAAAAAGCCAGCTAAATCATCTGCTTGGACATCGTCTCGACGCCTCGCGAAACGATTGCACAAGGACGTTCAGCACAACATTGACAATAGCTCGTCAAACTTCACCGAAATATCGTCACAATTCCGTGCACTATTACGGCAAATCTCGCTGGACTGATTGGTACATATTCGGTCAGACTGCCGTAAGCCGTTTGCGCTCGGCGAGAACAAAACCCCAATAATAAAAAACTCAGCGCATATAGGAGCACAGCGCCCGCCCGGACAACGGGAAGGCATGCTGACATGTGATGCGACTGATCCCCAAAGCACTAGCACCCAAATTGCTTGCCGGCACGCTCGCGGTGACGTTAGCAGTGGTGTGTGTGATGTCGATCGCGCTGTTTGCCAACAGCGCATGGATTGTCGATCGCTTCCTTAACGATAGCGTTCAATCGCGCAGCGAGAATCTGGCACAGCAATTCGAGCTGCAAGCCATTCAGGCAATCGCCTCGCTCGAGCGCGAAATTGACAGCCTCGCCCGCGACCGTCGTTTCAGCGACTTGCAACGCTCGCTCGATGAATCTGCCAGCGAACTCACAAGCGCGCGCAGCATTCAGGCATTTGACACGCAAGGCGCGTTGATCGGCGCTGCTGGTACCATCACGCCGGCCGCGCCACTGCCGCAAACCGAATCGCCAGTTCAGTGGCAGCCCGATGCACTGCTGTTGTCACGCGACATTGTGCTGTCAGGCCGAAACTACGGACAGCTGCGTATGGCGTTTTCGCTCACCGCGTATCAGTCGGCGTTGGAAGCGTTTCGCGAGCGCCAGCTCAGCGCGCGCCGCGGCTGGCAGTCAAACGCCACGATGTGGGTGCTCATTACATCCTTGATTGTCGCGTTATTGTGCGGCGCGATTAGCTGGCTGGCAGCGCGACGTCTGGTGCGCCCGATCGAAGCTATCACGCGACAGGCGCGGCGCATGCAGTTAGGCGACTACGGCCAACCGCTGCACTTAACGCGCGATGACGAGCTCGGCGAACTCGCCACCGCTTTTGACAGCATGCGTGATCAGTTGCGTCAGACCACGATCTCCCGTGATTACATGGACAGCTTGCTCAGCAGCATGAACGATGCCGTTATCGTGACGGGCGAGAACGGCATCATCACGCACTGCAACACCGCGGCGGTGAATCTCACCGGTTATACCGAGACTCAATTGCTCGGCATGCCAATTACCAATCTCGTCGCCGACAAAGACCGCACACGGCTGGTCGCTGCGAACGCCAGCCACCAACCTCGTGAAGCACGCTTCATCACGAAAGACGGTAGCGAGTTACCGGTCTCATGGACGGCCTCTGACATCGAGTCAGTCGATACGATGCTCGATGGGCGTATCTACACCGCACAAAACATCAGCGAGCGAAAACGGGCCGAAGAGCGCATCCGCTACCTGGCACGCATGGATCCGATGACCAAAGTGCCTAACCGCATGCAGTTCCAGCACTTGCTGCAACGTGCCATTGCGCGGGCACGTCGCAGCAATCATGTCATCGGCATGCTGTATCTCGACGTTGACCAGTTCAAGGACATCAACGATACGTTCGGCCATTTAGCCGGCGACACGACACTGGAAGTGCTCACCAATGTGATGCGACGTGCGCTGCCGGAAGGCGCTGTGATTGGTCGTCTGGCCGGCGACGAGTTCGCCGCGTTTATTGACGAGATGCCGAAAGATGCGACGGTGCATTCATCACTGAAAGA
>JBCBZK010000143.1:0-8724 GCA_039815365.1 Pseudomonadota bacterium
AACGTCATAGTAACCTCCGATGTAAAAAATATTAGACATCACTATAGCGTCGACCCTCGGTCGTGTCAAAAATATTTGACATTCCAAGTAACAAAAAGGGCCTTGCAGTGACCTGCAAGACCCTAATCTGTCTACGCTGCCAGAGCAGCTACATCGTATTAATGGTCGCCAGCAGCGTCCAGATCACGCTGCGTCGCTGCTAGCGTCGCACCAGCATTCTGAACATCGAAACGATCCAGCGTCATGACTTTGGTCCATGCACCGACGAAGTCAGCAACAAACTGCTCACCACCATCGTTCGCTGCGTAGACCTCGGCGACCGCACGCAGCTCGCTATTCGAACCGAAGATCAGATCAACCGGCGTTGCAGACCATTTGAGCTCACCGCTTTGACGATCGCGACCGACATAGATGCCCGGCTGACCATCCGCCTTCGCCCATTGCGTCGACATGTCCAGCAAATTGACAAAGAAGTCGTTGCTCAACGTTCCCGGGCGATCGGTGAATACGCCATGCGCGGCACCATCGACATTCGCATCGAGAACACGCAAACCACCGACCAATGCTGTCATTTCCGGAACCGTGAGTGTCAGCAGGTTCGCACGATCGACTAACATTTCAGCCGGCGAACGATAGTTGCCTTCACCAAAGTAGTTACGGAAACCGTCTGCCGTTGGCTCCAACGCTGCAAACGACGCCGTATCGGTTTGTGCTTGCGTCGCATCACCGCGACCCGGCGTGAATGGCACCGATACATCGAAGCCCGCCGCTTTCGCTGCTTGCTCAACAGCCGCTGCGCCGCCCAACACAATGATATCAGCGAGCGAGACTTGCTTGTCGCCACGCGCCTTTTTGTTAAACGCGGTCTGTACATCAGTCAACGTCTTGATGACTTTTTCGAGCTCCTGCGGGCTGTTAGCAGCCCAGTCCTTTTGCGGCGCCAGGCGCACGCGAGCGCCGTTAGCGCCGCCGCGCATATCGGTACCGCGGAACGATGCCGCTGACGACCATGCCGTGCGAATCAGCTCAGAAGTAGTCAGGCCTGAATCGAGGATGGACGCTTTGAGTTTACGCACGTCAGAACTGCTGATCGTCGTGTAGTCGACCGCAGGTACCGGATCTTGCCAACTCAATACTTCGGATGGCACATCGCTACCGATGTAGCGAGCACGCGGACCCATGTCGCGATGCGTCAACTTGAACCAGGCTTTAGCAAACGCCAGTTCAAACTCTTTCGGGTTTTCCAAAAAGCGTTTGGAGATCTTGCGATAAGCCGGATCCTGTTTAAGCGACAGATCGGTCGTGAACATGATCGGCGCGTGACGCTTGGACGCATCGAACGCATCCGGGACAATGTTAGCTGCTGCCGGGTTGCTCGGTATCCACTGTGTTGCGCCAGCAGGGCTTTTTGTTTGCACCCAATCAAAGGCGAACAAGTTGCCGAGGTACTGCATGCTCCACTGGGTCGGTGTCGACGTCCAGGCGCCTTCGAGACCACTGGTGATTGTGTCGCCTGCATTGCCACTGCCACAGGTGTTCTTCCAACCGAGGCCTTGTTGCTCGATATCACCAGCTGCTGGCTCCGCGCCCACGCACTCACTCGGTTTCGCGGCACCATGCGCTTTGCCGAACGTATGACCGCCTGCGATCAGCGCCACGGTCTCTTCGTCATTCATCGCCATACGACCAAACGTCTCACGAATATCGCGCGCCGCCGAAATCGGATCATGGTTGGCGTTCGGGCCTTCCGGATTGACGTAAATCAAACCCATTTGCACCGCGGCCAATGGTCTTGCGAGTTTACGGTCACCGCTGTAACGCTCATCCGCTAGGAACTCATTCTCCGGACCCCAGAAAACAAGATCCGGCTCCCAATCGTCTTTACGACCACCGGCGAAACCAAATGTTTTGAATCCCATCGATTCCATAGACACGTTGCCCGCGAGCACCATGAGATCTGCCCACGAAATTTTGCGGCCATACTGTTGTTTGATCGGCCACAACAAACGACGTGCTTTGTCGAGGTTTGCGTTATCCGGCCAACTGTTGAGCGGCTCAAAACGTTGTTGGCCGCCGCCTGCTCCGCCACGACCGTCAGCCACACGATAGGTACCCGCGCTGTGCCACGCCATGCGAATGAAGAACGGGCCGTAGTTGCCGTAGTCGGCTGGCCACCAGTCTTGCGACGTGGTCAGGACGGTTTCGATTTCCGCTTTCAACGCATCCAGATCGAGCGTTGCAAACTCGGCTGCGTAATCAAAGTCAGCACCATACGGATTTGACTCGACGCTATGCTGACGTAACGGACTCAGATTGAGTGACTCTGGCCACCAAAATTGAGTGCTTTTGGCTTCGCCGTCTGCGAGTGCAGTACTTGGCGTTGATAACGCCGATACTGCAATCACTAGCGCCGCTGCCAATGGTTTTGCTTGTTTAAACATGTGCTAACCCCTAAATATCATGAGACTTTGACCGGCACAGCATCCGCTCAACGCCTACATAAAGGAAATAGCTTTTCCGTATGCAGTCGATAGGCTTTTTGAATGAGCGATGGTGCAGCGCACCAATACAGGTAACATCAATCGCTTACACAATGTCGCGCTATACTCAGGGCATGAATACGGTAAACCTTTACGAAAAACTCAACCAATTCGATGAATACTGGTCGCCGCGAATTGTGTCGTCGTTCAATGGTCATGACGTCATGGTCGTGAAAGTGCTTGGCGAGTTTAACTGGCACTCACATCCCGATACCGACGACTTCTTTCTTGTGATCAAGGGCGCAATCACGATTAAGCTCCGAGGCGAAGACGTGCATCTGAAAGCGGGCGAGATGTTTGTCGTCCCTAAAGGCGTAGAGCACTGTCCGGTCGCAGCCGAAGAGGCTCATGTCATGCTTATCGAGCCGGCCGGCACACCGAACACCGGCGACCCAGCGACGGCCGCCGACAAACGGCACATCTGATGGCAACTACCACTGCAACCGGAAGCTGTCTGTGCGGCGCTGTCAACGTAACGGCGAAAGCAGCGTTAGGTGACATCGGCGCATGTCACTGCGACACGTGCAGGAACTGGGGCGGCGGCCCGTACCTCTCGGTCGACTGCGCGAGCAGCGCAACGTTTACTGGAGAAGAGTACATTGCGGTTTTTCAGTCTTCGCAATGGGCGGAACGGGCGTTCTGCAAGCAATGCGGCACGCATTTGTACTATCGGCTTAAACAGAACAATCAGTATATGTTACCAGCAGGTTTGCTTGATCCTGCAGAAGGGCTCTCAATGAGCCACCAGGTCTTCATCGATGAGAAACCGCACTATTACGCGTTCTCCGGTGATACCAAGAATTTCACGGGGGAGGAGATTTTCGAGCTTTTCGGCGCAAACGCCAATGGCTCCTAAGTCATCGCCCATGTGTATTCTCGCGCACCGATATCAGGACAAGTAGCGATGACGACACAAACACCGTGTCCGAGCTGTGGCGGCATGTTCGCGATAGAAGATAGCCCGACGCACCGCGTGGGCTGGGTGGCGCGACGACCATGACACTGTGAGACAATGGGCAACCAAAGCCATGAGGTAGCGACGATGAATATCTACCCGAATCCGAACAAAGCGCACGCACGCGCACTCCTCGAAAGCGCTGATTTGCCGGTTGACGATCTCGACGGTATCGATTTCCAGCACTTTCTGGGTTGCGGCTCTGAGGATGCACCGCAAGGCATCATTGGGTACGAACCACTCGGTGACATAGGTCTACTGCGATCTTTGGTCGTCGCACCAAGCGCACGCGCCAGCGGCTGCGGACAGGCGTTGCTGAACTCGCTCGAGCACAATGCACAAACCCGTGGTCTGCGATCACTGTATCTGCTGACCAATACGGCCGAGCATTTTTTTGCACGACACGGGTATCACCCAATAGCGCGCGAAGATGTGCCAGACGCTGTACGGCAAACACGCGAATTCTCTCAACTGTGCCCCGACAGCGCGACTGTCATGGTCAAGACGTTCTGACAATGGCCAAGCAACCGGTCACGATTGCGCCCGCCGATCCCTCGCAAGCGGAATCATTGAGCGCGATCGCCATGGCGTCCAAAGCCTATTGGGGGTACAGCGATGCCTTCATGGCGGCCTGCCGGGATGAACTTACTGTGAACGCCTCGGACATTGCTAACCCACGCATCACTATTAATGTTGCGACACGCAACAGTGCACTGATCGGCTTTTACACTCTGACAACCCAGTCTGCTCACGATTGGGAGCTGCACGCCCTGTTCGTCACGCCGGACTCAATAAGAACAGGCGCAGGCGGACAATTGCTGACGCACGCGCTTGAGACGCTGCGCGCTGCCGGCGCACACCGACTATCGATTCAAAGCGACCCAGGCGCTGCGCCTTTTTACATCGCCAATGGCGCCGTCAAGACTGGCGAAACGCCATCGGGCAGCATTCCCGGGCGCACACTACCGCAACTTGAAATAACACTGACACCGACATCAGGAGCAGAACATTGAAAGCAGTTGGCTATACGCAATGCCTTGCCATCGACGCGCAAGAGTCGCTGATCGACTTTACCGCACAACGTCCATCACCCGAGCCGCATGACATCCTGGTTCGCGTGGCCGCCGTCTCGGTCAATCCTGTGGACACCAAAATCCGCGCCAATCGTGCACCAGACGATGGTGAAACCGCCATACTGGGCTGGGATGCTTGTGGCACCGTCGAATCGGTCGGCAACGCCGTGACGTTATTCGCACCGGGCGATACCGTCTGGTATGCCGGCGCGATCGATCGCCCCGGCAGCAATGCGGAATATCAGATCGTTGACGAACGCATCGCGGCGCGCAAGCCCGAAACCCTGTCGATCGCGCAAGCAGCAGCAATGCCGCTCACGACAATTACTGCATGGGAGCTGTTGTTTGATCGATTCAACATTGGTCGCGATGACAGCGGTACGCTGCTGATTATCGGTGCGGCCGGCGGTGTTGGTTCGATGATGATCCAGCTCGCGAAGTCTTTGACAAAATTGACGGTTATCGCGACGGCATCAAGAGCGGAGAGCCGCGATTGGGTCACGGCGCTCGGTGCGGACCATGTCATCAATCATCACGAAGCGTTTGCGCCTCAGCTCAATGCACTGGGCGTTGCCGATATCACCTTCGTCGCAAGCCTTACGGGAACAGAGCAACACCAAGCGAATATTGCCGAGGTTATCGCACCGCAAGGACATGTAGGGTTGATCGACGATCCGGCAAGCTTCGATATCATGCCGTTCAAACCAAAGTCGGTGAGCATTCATTGGGAGTTTATGTACACACGTTCATTGTTCGCCACTCCCGATATGGCAGAGCAGCACCGGCTATTGACGACTGTCGCCAACATGATTGACGCGGGCACGATCAAGACCACGCTCAATGAGACTTACGGCGTCATTAACGCTGCGAACCTCAAACGTGCGCACGCCCTGATAGAGTCGGGAAAGGCTACCGGCAAAATTGTGCTGGAAGGTTTTGCCTAGCTGTTGACATGAGTGTCACCGAGCTGTCCATCCGTACTGATCGTCTGCACATGCGCCATGCCCTGACGAGCGATGCGGCGTTTTTTTGTCAGCTCATGAACGATCCGGACTGGCTGGCGTTTATTGGTGACCGAAACATTCACGATGAGCGAGCAGCAGCCGACTACATCGTCAATCATACGCAAGCCGCGTATGAGCGACGCGGGATCGGCATGTGTGTCGTAACACTGGACGACGTGCCAATTGGCCTATGCGGGCTGAACTTGCGCCAGCATCTCACCCAGGTCGATCTGGGATTTGCGTTTCTGCCGGACTACCGGCGCAACGGCTACGCATTCGAGGCTGCCAGCGCGAGCATCTTACATGCGCGCAACACACTAGGCTTACAAGAGTTGATCGCAATAACGCTCCCCGAAAATACGATCTCACAACGCTTGCTCACGCGTCTCGGCTTTCGCTTTGCCCGCTTGCTTGAGCCAAACGAGCAGGGAGAGGTGCTCGCGCTTTACCAACAGACGCTGTAACGTCACTGCAGTGCGTCGTCACCCAATGGGTTAGCCCGTAGACGCCGCGTGCTGGAGGTTTTGCGCGTGCGACGAGAAATTCATCGAACAGCGATTCAGAAACCTGGCGACATCTTGGTCAAGGTAATGATCGCCGATACCCGGTTGATCGCTCGCCAAAGGCGGGAACGCCCCGTAACCGGCAAACAGGCAATGCCAGGATAGCGAGCCAAAATGAGTCGCCGCTTTGCGTTGTGCGATTTCTGCACCGAGGTCACCCTTTCGATACCACACATCAAACAGGTGGCGCACGTTATCTGACAGTATCGTGTTGTCACGATTCGCGCGCCAGTAATCACTGTCAGTACGCGTATTCAATTTGTAATGCGCAACGATGTAATCACGGGCACGTTCAAAACGTTCCGACAAGTGTGCATTGTATTCGTCGCGCCGTGCGGCAGAAAAATCACCTGCCTCCCATGCCTGCATAAACGACTCGACACTCACTTGCACGAGCAACAGCGCGGTCGCCTCCAAAGGCTCGAGGAATCCTTGCGACAATCCCAGTGCAATGCAGTTATGCGACCAGTGTCGTGCGCGTTGACCAACGCGCATTTGTAAATGGCGCGCGTCGGCGTCGGCTGCGCACTGAGTATGGCGCCGCAATTCACGTTCGGCCTGTTCCGGCGTCGAGTGTGCACTGCTATAGACGTAACCATTACCCGTGCGGTGAGCCAATGGAATGCGCCATGCCCAGCCCGCTTCGAGCGCTGTCGCGCGCGTCTCCGGCACCGGATTCGTGTCCGCATCCGTTGCGACGACGACTGCCGCATCGTTGAACAAGTTGTCGGAAAAATCAGTAAACCCAACGCCGAGCGCACCGTCCATTAACACAGCAGCAAACCCACTGCAGTCGACGAACACGTCCCCGTCAACGCGCGTGCCATCGCTCGTCATCAACGCAGCAATATCGCCGGTGTCACTCCTGACAACGTTCGTGACGTTTGCGCGCACATGCATGACCCCTCGGGCGCGCGCGTGCTGAGCCAGCCACTGCCCTAGCAAACCCGAATCAAAGTGATAGCCGTAATCAACTTCGAACGGGAACTGCTCCGGCACTTGCGGGCCTTTTCGCTGTGTCGCAAGCAGCGCGTTCAGAAAGAAATCGTCTGGGCGAGTATGCACGTCGAGACCGAGACGGCGCGTTTTGCAATTCACCGTTAGTGCGTGCTGAGTGAACGTATCTACCTTGGAGAAAAACGGGTGCGCGTAACTGTCAATACCAGACTCTGGACTCCAACCGTCGAAGCGAATGCCGAGCTTATAGGTGGCACCACATTCGGGCATCCACTGCGCATCGCTGACACCGATCAAATCGAAAAAACGCTTCAACGCCGGTGTTGAACCTTCACCGACACCGACTGTGCCAATATCGGGGGACTCAATAAGCGCCGTGTGCACTGTATGAGTTGGCCAACGCGCCGCGAACAGATTCGCCGCCATCCATCCGGCGGTTCCACCACCCAGAACAACAATGCGTTTCGGCGCTGCGCTCATCAGGCTTCGCAAGCCGCTCTTAGAAATTCATCGTGCGTTGGCAGACGTTCAAGCGGCTGTTGCTTGGTTTTGTGTGTATTGATCAGCTTTTCGCGTAGCTGCGAATCGGTGACGTTGTCCGCCAATGGGTGGTAGTCACGAGGTGTGACACCTTGGCCTAACATCACCTGCAACCATGATGGGTCCAGAAAAATATCAAACTGGTCCTGTTGTAGCGTTCCGTTTGAGCGGAACATATCGATCTTTTGGCGAATCCGGTCGGGTATCGACATGTGCCTGACGTCCTTCCAAAAATCGCCGTCGTCACGCTCGTTCAAATGATAGTGCAAAATGATAAAATCGCGGATGGTTTCCCATTCGATTTTCGCTTGGCGATTGTATTCATCGACCAACTGCTTGGTGACACCCTGGTGCGGAAACAAGTGGATCAGCCTGACAATGGCTGATTGAATCAGATAGATGCTGGTCGACTCCAACGGCTCCAGGAAACCGCTAGACAGACCAATCGCGGTCACATTGCGATGCCATTGTTGGCGCGTGCGGCCGGTCTGGAAACGAATCAACTTAGGGTCAGCTTGGGCACGCGTATCCAGATTGCCCATTAGGCGATCCGCTGCGGCGTTATCGTCAAGATGCGCACTGGAATACACCAATCCGTTGCCATTGCGGTGTTGCAGTGGAATGCGCCATTGCCAACCCGCATCGTGGGCAATAGAGCGCGTAAACAATGCCGTATTCTCAAAGCGTTCCGATGGCACAGCCAAGGCGCGATCGCATGGCAGCCAGTGACCCCAGTCCTCAAAGTCTGCCTCTAATGCCTGCTTGATCAGCAGTCCGCGAGCGCCGGAACAATCAATAAAGAAATCTCCGGCAACGGCGTCGCCACCGGCCAACTGCACCGCGGTGACATGACCCGTTTGCCCGTCAAGGGTGACGTCATCAATCAGTCCCTCGATACGCTTTACACCAAGCCGCTCACTGTAACGGCGCAGGAATTGACCATAGAGCGCAGAGTCAAAGTGGTAGGCGTACGGTAACTCCCCTATGCTCGAATCCGGGTGGAAACAAGGGTTCGAATGGAGTTGGAAAAGGAGCAAAAGCAGCTTCTGGGAGAGCTGTGCTTGAGCCGATCGAGGGCACAGGATGTAAGGC
>JBCBZK010000027.1:0-32072 GCA_039815365.1 Pseudomonadota bacterium
GAACGAGACGACACCATCTACAGGCAACGACGCATCGATCTGAATCACGCGTGCTTCAAAACGCGCCTTTCGTAGCGCGCTCACAACCGCATCGGCGTTGCCATCGCAAATCGCCACAATCGAACCGCCACCACCCGAACCGGTGAGCTTCGCCCCTAGGGCACCGGCCTCGCGCGCAATTTGCACCATGTTTTCCAACACCGGGTGGCTCACGCCTAACGCATTGAGTAAGCCCTGACAAATATTCAGGCTGTCGCCCAGCGCGCGCAAGTCGCCGTCTGCCATCGCCTGCATACAATGCTCGACCTGCATATCAATGCTATCGAACAGATCTTCAAACGGAGCAGGCATGCGTTCGCGACGTTCTTTAACGCGAGCAACCAGCGAGGACGTCACACCTTTCACGCCACTAAACGCAATCACTAATTGCAACGGCGCACCGATACGAATATCGCGCCAACGTTGTTCCGCTGCTGGCGAGAACAGCAATGGCGCAGCAAAAGTCGCCAGCGTGTTGTCCACGCCAGACGGTGTTCCATGCGCAAGTTTCTCGCATTCGAACGCGAGCTCGTTGATACGCTCAGGCGTGAGCTTAACGCCACTCATACGTGCGATTGCGCGAATCAACACAACCGCAAGCGCTGCCGAGCCGCCCAAACCGGCAGCAAACGGAATCTGGCACGACACGGCGATATGCCCTTTCGGCATGCTGACGTCGAGCAACGACAAAATGGTACTGGTGAGCATACCTAGCGGACTGCGACGGTCGGCGTCGTCGCGCGCATCAAAACCAAGTTGCCAATCATCGACGGTGATCGACAGCGGCAATTGACTGTCGAAAATTTCTGCTCGTAAAGCACGCGGAATCGGCAAACCAACGGCACGTCGGCCGTACACTACAGCATGTTCGCCCGCCAAAATAATCTTCGCCGCACTGCTGACTTCGCCTAGCAAGGTCTTCGGCGCCTGAGCTGGCGTCTTGCG
The DNA here is from genome assembly GCA_039815365.1 of Pseudomonadota bacterium. Lineage (GTDB taxonomy): Bacteria > Pseudomonadota > Gammaproteobacteria > Steroidobacterales > Woeseiaceae > CALBPI01. Next base: position 985 of record JBCBZK010000027.1, read on the forward strand.
ACGCAACGCTTCGATAATCTCTCGCGCGCGCCATGTTTTGACGACACCTTCTGAAACCATGTCAGCAACAACACGATCCACCTCCGCGTCGTTCGCACCCGCTTGCACAGCGACGCTGCGGGCGTGTAGCGCCATGTGTCCGCGCTGAATGCCATCAGTTGCCAGTGCCTTAATCGCGGAAAAATTCTGTGCAAGACCAACAGCCGTTACGATTTCATCAAGCTCGCGCGCACGCTCAACACCAGCGATTCGCAGGCTCAATTGAGCGACTGGATTGACGCGCACGGAACCGCCGACGATGCCAAGCTTGATAGGCAGCGTCATCTCGCCGAGTAGATCGCCGGCGTCAGTCGCGCTCCAACGGGTCAGCGAACGGTACTGACCATCGCGCGCTGCGTACGCGTGCGCACTTGCCTCTACCGCACGCCAGTCATTGCCGGTCGCGACAACGACCGCATCAATGCCGTTCATGACGCCTTTGTTGTGCGTCGTTGCGCGGTGCGGATCCAATTCGGCAAACTCATTCGCCGCGATAATACCGTCGCGCACGCGTGCCGCTTTGGCCAGGTCTTTGTCCAACGACTTGAGTGGTACACGCATTTTCGCCGTGACCAACGCACGGTCTGCAAGGTTCGACAGAATTTTCAGATGGGCTGTTGCTGACGCAATACTTGCGACCATCGGCGCGATTTGTTCACAGATCGTGTTGATCAGATTGGCACCCATCGCATCGCAGGTGTCGATCAGCAAATGGACAACAATCATATGGCTGCCATCGCGGCGCACGTGAGAATGCTGTTCGACGCCGCGCACACCACCGCCACGCGCGGTCAGATTCGGATGTACGGCGTTCGCAGCATCTTTAATGCGATCCTCAGCTTGCTGAAGTGCGCTCAACGACTGCTCGACATCTGTCACGTCGAGCAGTTGGATCTGTCCGATCATGAGCGCCGGTTCTGCATGCACTTCGAAACCGCCGCCAGCGCGTGCGATTTTGGCGGCCGATGACAACGCCGCAACAATCGACGGCTCCTCTACAACCATCGGCACGAGGCGATCGACACCATTAATTCTAAAGTTCAGCGCTAACGCGAACGGCAAGCCGGCAACGCCGATGACGTTTTCTATCAAGTGTTCCGCGACATGGCGCTCCAACGTGACGTCACCGCTGCTCAGCGCGGCAAAGTCATGTGAGGACACAACCCCTGCCTCGTGCAACGCCCCGAGGCGCTCACTCAATGCCAACCGATAGAACCCGGAAAATACAGATGTCACGTCAAGTCTTCCTCTTAAACACTACGCAACGTCGGCGCGTTGTTCGTCAAGCCCATGTCTGGCAAATCAAAACCCAGCTTGCCAGCCTCGGCAGCAAAGGCATCCAGCGCCGACGCGGATGCCGACAACGCGACACCAAAATCACCACCGCCCGCGCCGCACGGTTTGTAGACCACACCGCATTGCTCCGCTACTGGCAACAGCTGGGCGTGACCACCGTCAGTGTAATCAAGCCCTGCGAGAGAATCGATCTGCAGCATCGTCGTCGTAAATGCCGACAGCGCGGATAACACGCCATTCACATCGCCACTGCGCCAGGCAGTCGCGACTTGCGCCGCATCGGCAGCAAGTGTGTCGACAGGTTGTGTGCCACGTGCGTCATCAAGCCAGTGTTGAAAGCGCGTTACGCGATCAATGGTCGACGCCGCGTTCGCCGCGCTCACAGGCAACGCATGTAAACCTTCCGGCCAACGAACCGCTCGGTATTTCACCGCGTCGCTTGTGCGCTCAAACTGCACGCAACCACCGAGAGCGATCGCGTAAACATCAGCGCCACTGCCCAATCCACCCTGGAACGCATGGTGCGCCGCTTCGATGCGATGCAGCGCATCGGCATGACCGGATGCGCCTGCCAATACAGTGCCAGTCGCCACCGCGACCGCAGCACTCGACCCCAAGCCGAGCTTGCGGTCGGCCGCGTAGAAAGCGCTCGAATCAATCGTCAACGCGAGCGGCGCCACCGGCGGGAACGCGCACAGCAACGCACCGAGCATGTCACGCGCCCGGCTCGTCGCACCCGATGCCCATTCAACGCGGCCCTCTATCATTCGGTAGCCATCGGTAAACGACTCGGGCCCTGTCACTGTGACAACGTATTCGTCAGCTGGAACAGCCGACGCATCGCAATACCGATCAACACAGGTGACGATAGCCGGCGCGCCGCCCAGCACTGCATATTCGCCACTGATCAAGAGTTTTCCGGGAACTCGGATGGCCACTGGCCGCAAACTACCCATTGCTATCCACCACCATCGCACCGCCACCCAGCGGTGCGTCAAGAATGTCTTGCACGCCGGCGATATCGGCCAGCGCGTCCCGCACAATATCTGCCGCGTCGGGCGCGCATACCGCTTTGATCTGCGGACCGGCATCGATCGTAAAGAACACCGGTGTGCCTGCCGCGCGCAACGCACGGATACGATGCATGCACTCGATGGTCGCGGCATTCCAATACAGTAACGGTGGGTTCGCTGCCTGCATGACTGCGTGCATTTTCAAACAACTGTGCTCGCTGACTGCGGCCAGCGCATCAAAATCACCGGACGTGATCGCCGACTCTGCGGTGGCCAGGTCTTGCTCATGAGAGGCGACCCACTGCGCGTAATACGGCGACGTATCGCGTGTATGTTGCATGCCTTGCGTTGAGCCCACGCTCTTGCGAGCAGTGCTGGTCACACCGATGACAACATGCAGTGGCATTGCTGTTGCGGATAGCTCGCGCAAAGCGATCGGCGTGGTCGCATCGCCCGTCGTATCGAGACGCACAAACCCCCCAAACAACGAACGTGCTGCAGAGCCTGACCCACGACCGGCGAGTACGGCCATCTGATGGCGTGTCAAACCAAGATCGAATAGGGCGTTTAGCGCAACCGTCAACGCCGCAAATCCGGATGCCGATGAGGCAAGGCCGGCCGCCGTCGGAAAATTGTTGGCGGTATCGATCGATAACGGCACACGCCCATGCGGCAACGCAGCATCGACAAATGCAAAGCTGCGCGTGCCCATAGCCGGCTCCTCGGCGCCATTGAGGACGAAACGATCCTCACGGATCTCCGGCCCACAGCGCAGCGTGGTGGACGTTGTCAGACCCGCCAGTGTCACAGACAATGAACCTACGGCAGGCGTATTGGTCGCTGTGTCCGCCTTACCCCAATACTTGACCAGTGCAATGTTGGGTTGCGCCAGCGCGCTCGCAACGCGATTTTTGTTGTTTTGATCTGTCAAATAGCGTCCAGCACGCGCAAAATAACGCGTCCCTTTTTAACGTTCGGGAATCCCACGTACCGTGTCATTCGAATCTGCCATACCACAGTATATCGCTCGCGTAGATGCCGCGCTTGAGTCAAAGCTCCCGGCGCGTTCTGTCGTGCCACATCGACTGCACGAAGCCATGCATTACGCAACGCTCAACGGCGGCAAACGGATACGACCACTGCTCGTCTACGCGACCGGAGAGGTGCTGGGTATCGATGCTGCGCTATTGGACGCACCTGCTGTTGCGGTGGAGCTCATCCACGCATTTTCGCTCGTTCACGACGACCTGCCTGCGATGGATGATGATGATCTACGGCGCGGACGTCCGACGGTTCATCGACAATTCGACGAAGCGACGGCCATTCTTGCCGCCGACGCATTACAACCGCTCGCTTTCGAGGTGTTGGCGGGCGGCGCTGTCGATAACACGCAGGCACAGGCGCAGCTCGAAATGGTGCGCATTCTGGCTCGCGCGTGCGGCTCATTGGGAATGACGGGAGGCCAGGCGATCGACATCGAGTCGGAAGGCCAGCAGATCAGCGCAGCTTTGCTGCAACAGATGTTTGAACAAAAAACCGGGGCGCTTATCGAAGCGTCGGTGCAAATGGCCGCAGCATTGGCGACAGATCTTGCGCTGGACCAGCGTGAGGCGCTGTTTGATTTCGCACACAGCCTTGGACTGGCCTTCCAGATTCGCGACGACATCCTCGATATCGAGGGCGACACCGAGACGATCGGCAAACCGGCCGGCTCGGATATTGCCAACGACAAAGCCACGTGGCCCGCGGTGCACGGTCTGGATGCAGCAAAAGCGCACTGCGAGTCGCTGTATCAAAAGGGCATCGACCAACTCGCATGCTTTGCGGATCGTCAGGAACCGTTGGCCGTACTCGCGCGTCGCATCGTCTGGCGCAAGGATTGACGTCGACGTGTCGCGCAGCATTCTGCATGTCGATATGGATGCGTTTTACGCCAGTGTCGAGCAACGTGATGCACCAGAGTTAAGAGGCAAGCCGGTCATCGTAGGCGGCAGTGGTGGGCGCGGTGTCGTTGCTGCAGCAAGCTATGAGTCCCGACGATTCGGCGTGCGCTCAGCAATGCCGGTACGAGATGCGTTGCGACGCTGCCCGGACGCCATTTGCGTCAAACCACGGCTGGATCACTACCGAGCAGTATCGAAACAGATATTCGCGATTTTTCGCAGCATTACACCCGAAGTTGAAGGCTTGTCATTGGATGAAGCCTTCCTCGACGTGACACACAGCCATGATCTGTTTGGTGATGCGATCACCATCGCGCGTCAGATCAAGGACGACATTTTCGCGACGACTGCGTTGCGCGCGTCGGTCGGTGTCGCCGCCAACAAACTGGTCGCCAAAGTCGCGTCGGACCTCGACAAACCCGATGGATTAACCGTCGTGCGCGCTGGCGAAGAGCAAGCGCGTCTTGCACCGCTACCGGTGCGCGTGTTGCCCGGTATTGGCCCACGGGCCGGAGAAAAACTGGCCGAAGCAGGTATTCAAACGGTCGGTGACTTACAAGATGCACCGGACGCTGTGCTTGCACGAATTTTCGGCAAGTATGCGGTTCGCGTGCGCCAACGCGCGTGTGGCATCGACCAGCGACCCGTGGTCCCCGAGCGCGACGATAAGTCGATCAGCGCAGAAACCACCTTTGACACGGATAGTGATGATCTGCAGCACTTGTTCCGGATTATCGGCGAGCTGTCAGACCGCACAGCGACGCGCTTACGAAACAAACAGCTCACTGCTGGTGTCGTACAGGTAAAGATACGCCGTAGCGACTTTACGACGTACACCCGGCAGACCAAGCTGCAGCCTCCCACGAACAGCACCAAGGTCCTCAACGATGAAGCGCGCGGGTTACTGGCGGAGTGGCTGGGCGACAATCCGGGCCAGAAGGTGCGCCTGCTGGGGGTCGGCGGCAACCAACTCGGACGGGACCAACAGCTTGATTTGTTTGGAAATGATAGCGAAGGGGATGGTAAGACGATGGACCGCACCGTCGATGCTGTTCGTGAGCGCTTCGAAGAATTGGGTCTGTCTGCACTGCAACCTGCCAGCAGATTGACCAAAGACGACTAATTTCGCCCTTGTGGCGCGGGCAGGTAAACTGATGCGCTATGTACCTTGAGTTTTTTGGCCTGCACGAAAGGCCGTTCACGATCACACCCGATCCGCGTTACCTGTTCATGAGCGAACGGCACGCCGAGGCGCTCGCGCATTTGATCTATGGCGTGACGGAAAGCGACGGCTTTATCGTGCTCACCGGCGAAGTCGGCACAGGCAAGACGACGTTAGTGCGCAGCCTGTTGCAAAAAATGCCAGAGGCCGCTGATGTTGCGCTGATCCTGAATCCACAGCTCACCGCGATCGAGTTTCTGCGTGCGATTATTCAGGAACTCGATATCACCCCACCTGACGACACATCAAGCGCACGTGCGCTGACCGAGACCCTTAACACGTACTTGTTGGACGCGCACACACGCGGGCGCCGCACGATTGCCGTGGTCGACGAGGCGCAGAATCTATCCGCCGAAGTCCTTGAGCAAATCCGCCTGCTGACCAACCTGGAAACCACGCGCGACAAATTGCTGCAGATCGTGTTAATCGGGCAACCTGAGCTGCGAGAACTGCTGGCACGTAATGACTTAAGGCAGCTATCGCAACGCGTGACCGCACGCTACCACTTGCTGCCGCTGAACGTCGCCGAGGCGAGCCAGTATCTTGATCACCGGCTTGCCGTCGCCGGCGCACTGCAGCCGATTCTGTCGGCCGGCGCGAAGAAACGCATTCACTCATTGGCGCATGGCATCCCGCGACTGATGAATCTGATCAGCGATCGTGCGTTGCTCGGTGCGTGGAGCCGCGAGCAAAAAAACGTCGACAAGAAAATGGTCGATGACGCTGCTGAAGAGGTCTTCGGCAAACCCATGGTGAAACGTATGAAAGCCAAGCCATGGCCTCAGTGGCTTGCCGCCGGGGTTGCCGCTGCGTTGGTTATTGCAACCGTATTGGTCAGCCGGCAGTTTTTTTCAGCGCAACAGACCACGACCGAGGTTGTACAAGCTCGCATTGTCGAGACACCAATTGCGAGCACAGCTGCGCCCGCGACGCAGCCAGCACAAAGCGCACAGCAAACCACCGTAGCGACTCTGCCGATCGAACGCGCAGCAACGCCGTCGCTAAACGACTGGCTGGTGCGGCACCGCGATCGTACGGGTACCACTGACAGTTTCGCCACGTTGTTTGAACAATGGAATCTGCGTTTTGACCCTTTGCTCGGCAATGGCTGCGAACAAGCACGAACCCAGCAGCTGCGTTGCGTTGCCGACAGCGGTGCGCTCGCGGGTCTGTTGCTGTTCGACCGACCCGCCATCATGACCTTGCGCGACCTGAATGGCGAGGCGCACCAGGTAGTCATGACAGCGTTTGCCGATGACAACGTGACCTTGGAAATAGCGGATGCGGCGATCACGCTGCCAGCATCCCAGTTGGGTCCGCTGTGGTTTGGGGAATACCTATTGTTATGGCGCCCACCAAACGGTCGCGTGGTCTCCCTCGCACCCGGCGCTGACGATCGTAATGTGCGCTGGCTGCGGCAAAGCCTGACTGCGATTCTCGGGCGTGATATTCCGCCAGCAGACTCAACACGCTATGACGACGAATTAGCGCGCTATGTGCGCGATTACCAGCGCGGCAAACGTCTGACGGTTGACGGCGTCGTCGGCCAACGCACGCAGATGATGATCAATGCAGATCTGGGCCTAGCCAACATGCCGCGCCTAAAGACCGAAGACGCGGCGCTCGCCGCTACGCGATGACCGGCGGGAGCAACGCATGTCACTGATACTCGACGCACTCAGAAAGTCTGATGTAGAGCACGCGCGCCAAAAAGCACCGGGAATTGCCACAGCGCCAGCGCCGTCAGATCAAAAGCCAAGATCGCTCTGGTGGTATGCGGTACCGGCATTGTTGCTCGTGAACGCAGCGTTTCTGGCCTGGCTTGCGTTCAGTGCGAACGACAGTACGCCGTCAACGAAGGCAGCGCCTGATGTCGTCGCTGTGCCCGTGAGCACAGCGCGTGACGCCTCGTCGCAGACCAACGCCGCGCCTGCTCGGGACATTCCTATCGCCGCCGAACCAATCATTCCGTCGCGCAAAGCGAACGTACGCTCTTTACTAGACGAAACTGCGACGCTCGATGACCCTGCGCGCAATGCGGCGATTGATGTATCGGTTGCATCCGCTACACCGCAAACGACGAACACCATCACAAACGCAGGTGCTGTGACAGACGATCCGGGGTTGGCGCTACCCACCCTTAACGAGTTGCGCGCCGACGGCAGCGTGTCACTACCGGATTTGAGCATTGCGCTGCACGTCTACAACGCATCGCCGGATTCACGGTTTGCGTTCATTGGCGGGCGGAAAGTCAGCGAAGGCGGCCGCCTGCAAAGCGGGCCTTCGGTGGTCGAGATCACGCCATACGGTGTAATCTTGGATTATGAGGGTCGGCGCTTTTTGTTACCGCGTGAGTAATGCGGTCGGCGCAGATCGGTCTGGCGGGGAACTCTATGCAATATCTTGACGGCGAAGCGATGCGCAACGCGCTGAAAAACGGCGTACAGCGGGTAATTGCAAGCCAGGATGGCCTCAACAAGATCAATGTCTTTCCGGTCGCCGATGGCGATACGGGTACCAACCTTGCGCTCACCGTCGGCGCTATGGGCGCCGTGTTGCGCGAAGAGCGCACACCACTGCATGCGTTGCTGGCCGGCGCCGCGGATGCATTGCTGGATGGTGCGCGTGGCAACTCCGGCGCGATCCTTGCGCAGTTTTTTCAAGGCGTCAGTGACACCGCCGCAGAGCTCACGAAGTTCAGCGCGCAAACCTTTGCCACTGCAATGGTCGCCGGCAGCACTTATGCTCGCGACGCGCTGTCCGAGCCTCGCGAAGGCACGATTCTATCGGTCATCGATGCATTCGCCGATGCGCTTACGGCAAGTGTTGGTAAAGCGGCGCACGTCGACTTTCCAACGTTGATTGATCATGGGCTCGGTGCCGCCGAAAAAGCGCTGTCGCACACCAAGAATCAACTTGCTGAGCTCAAGAAAGCCGATGTTGTAGACGCTGGCGCCAAAGGTTTTGTCGCCCTCTTGCAAGGCATCCAGGCGTACATCAAGACAGGCGAAACCGTTGACGAAATCGCGATTCCGGAAGGCGCGGCCGACGCAATCATGGCGGGTGAGGACCAGGACCTGGAATACCGGTTCTGCACCGAGTGCATCGTTACCGGCGACGATATTGACCGCCGCAAGTTGCGCGAAGCGTTGTCGCAACTGGGCGGTAGTCTGGTGCTGGCCGGCAGCCGGCACAAAGCCAAAATTCATATCCATGTCAACGAGCCGGACCACGTCTTCAAGCTAGCGCGCGAGTATGGCGAGCTGACCGGCGAGAAAGCGGACGACATGCATCGTCAGCAACACACGACCCACGCTGACTCTCGCAATATTGCTGTTATCACCGACAGCGCTGCTGATATCGCATCCGCTGACATGGACGCACTCGACATCCACTTCGTGCCGTTGCGCATTCAATTCGGCGAACAAGGGTATCTGGATAAGTTGAGCATCAGCGAGCGCGAGTTTTTTGATGAGCTGGCGCGCAACCCCAATCACCCGACGTCGTCACAGCCCTCGCCCGGCGACTTTCGCCGTCAATATCAATTTCTCGCCAGCCATTACAAGCACATCGTCGCGATCACGCTGTCATCGAAAGTCAGCGGCACTCACTCAGCTGCCCGCAACGCGGCAGGCAGAATTACAGGCAGCGATATCCATGTCGTGGACTCAAGAAACGCGACACTGGGCCAGGGTTTGATCGTACGTGAGGCAGCAGAGGCCGCCACAGCTGACGCTACCATCGAGGACGTACTCAGTCGGGTAGACCATGCGATCAACAATACCGTGACCTATGCGTTGGTCAGCGATCTCACCTACGCCGTGCGTGGTGGCCGAGTCCCGAAATCAAAGAAAATGATCGCAGATCTGTTCAACCTAAACCCGGTATTGATGACTAACGAAGACGGTTCGGTGGGCTCCGGCGGCGTGATTCTTGGACGTGGCAATCGACTCAAGAAATTCGTTCGTTACCTTGCCAAGAAAATAGGCACTGAGCGCGAGGTACGCATCGCTGTGGGTCACGCCAACTGCGAAGCGGACGCGCGTGAGCTTGAGCGCGACCTCAAAGCGACATTACCCAACTGTATTGATACGTATTGCACCGATGTCTGTGCCGTATTCGGCGTGCACGGTGGTCCCGGACTGGTCGTCGTTTCAGTCCTGTTCCGGTAGCGGCGGTTGGTCTGCTAACGGATCAATGAGCTGCGCGGCTTCATTGCGCGCGTTGTTCACCGTTTTCTCAACGGCCCAATAGTCCATCTCAGCCGCACGCTCAACACCGTTGAGCTCGCGAAGCGCTGGCGGATTGCCTGAGTCTCCCGCCAACCAGTGTTCACAAGCCACATCATCGAGCATCACTGGCATACGATGGTGTAGCGCAGCAATTCGATCGGTCGCCGCCATCGTCAGAATGGTAAAAGTCTCGACCTGTTCGTTGTCGCGCGCAGGGTCTTGCCATTGCTCCCACAAACCCGCCATGGCCAACGGCGCGCCGTCGCTGCGGGACAAATAGAACGGCTGTTTGCCGTCAGCCAACGCAATCCACTCATAGTAACCGTCGGCAGGTACGACGCAACGCCTTGCTTTGAACGCCGCGCGATAGGCAGGTTTTTCATGAACTGTCTCAGCACGTGCGTTGATCATACGCGCCGCCATCGAACGGTCTTTCGACCAGAACGGCAGCAACCCCCAACGCTTCATGCTGACCACGTTCGCGCCCGTCTCATCGCGTTGAATCACCGCAGCAAAATCGGTCGGTGCAATGTTGTATTGCGCGGCAACTGGCGGCATATCTGCCAAACCAAACAAATCAACGGCGGCTTCAGCGGCTGAGTAATATGCGAAGCGCCCACACATTTTCTTACTCGCGAATCCCGATACCGCGGTTCATCAGGAACACGCACGTGGAGAACAGCAACACGACGAAGAACAGCACGAGAGCGTAAGCCGTCATGATCGGAATATCCGATTGCCCTAGCACGCCATAGCGAAACGCATTAACCATGTACAGAATCGGATTCGCCATCGACACTTTCTGCCAGAACTCCGGTAGTAGCGATATCGAGTAAAACACACCACCAAGGTAGGTGAGCGGCGTTAGTACGAACGTCGGAACGATGGATATATCGTCGAATTTCTTGGCGAAGACCGCATTGATGAAACCTGCCAGCGAAAATACAACGGACGTCAAGACGACCATCGACAACATGATGAGCGGGTGCGCAATGTTCAGCTTGGTGAAAAACAACGCTACCAGAGCGACCAAGGTGCCAACCATCAGGCCACGTAATACGCCACCGGCAACATGGCCCAGAATAATCACACCATTGGAGACCGGCGAGACCAGCATCTCTTCAATATGGCGCTGAAATTTAGCACCGAAGAAAGACGACACAACGTTACCGTAGGAATTGGTAATGACTGACATCATGATCAGACCGGGCGCGATGAACTCCATGTAACTGAAGCCGTCCATCGTGCCAATGCGGCTGCCGATCAACGTACCAAAAATCAAAAAGTACAGCGTCATGGTTATCGCCGGAGGCACGATGGTCTGCACCCAGATACGCAAAACACGGACCACTTCCTTGCGCACGATCGTCGTGAACGCAACCCAGTTTCGACTGATGGCAGAGACGTCGCTCATGCGGATGCCCCAGCCGGTTTGCTGCCACTCTCGACAAGATTCAGAAACAGCTCTTCCAAACGGTTGGACTTGTTACGCATCGACGACACCGTGATCCCGGCTGATTCGAGTGCGGCAAACATCTGATTCAACGATTGGGATTTGGTCATGCCAATTTCAATATCACCGTCATCTCGTCTGGTCACGTCGAAACCGGCCAATGCAGGTGCATTCGCGCAAGGCTCGGAAGGCGTCAACACAAACACCTCGCGTTGCAATTTGCGCAATAGCGCGCTCATCGAGGTCGACTCGACGATCCTGCCACTATCGATGATCGCGATGTTGCGGCATAACGATTCGGCTTCCTCGAGGTAATGCGTCGTCAAAATGATCGTCGTGCCATTCGCGTTGATCTCACGCAGGAACTCCCACATAGATCGACGGATTTCGATATCAACGCCTGCCGTTGGCTCATCAAGGATGAGTAATTTCGGCTCGTGCACGAGCGCACGGGCAATCATCAGTCGCCGCTTCATGCCGCCCGACAGGTTGCGTGAGATGTCATTGCGGCGATCCCACAGCTGCAGCTGCGACAAATATTTCTCAGCCCGTTCCATCGCGAGTGGCCGCGGAATACCGTAGTAACCGGCCTGATACACGACGGTATTGAGCACTTTATCGAACAAGTTCAGATTGATTTCCTGAGGCACAAGACCGATACACTGCTTCACGCCAGCAACGTCGCGATCCAGATCATGGCCAAAGACCTCAACCTGCCCGCGCGTCTTGGTCACTAACGAGGTGATGATGCCAATCGTCGTTGTCTTGCCGGCGCCGTTTGGGCCGAGCAATGCGCAGAAGTCGCCTTGCTCTACTGCAACGTCGATACCACGCAAGGCCGTAAAACCATTTGGATAGACCTTTTCAAGGCCACTTATTTTGAGTGCATGCATCGCCCCATTGTAACTCGAATCGAGGCTGGCCTAACCGATCAACGCGCTTTGTCGTGCAGCGTCAGGTTCGCCGAATTGACATCGGGTAGACGCCGCGACAAACGGCGTCGCCGCGAGCGCGACATAATGATTTGCCAACCGGCGGCGCCAAGACTCGCGCGTTGCAGGGCGCTGATTCCGTTAGGTTGCGATAGATCCTGCCAATAGCCAGGTACATCGATGAGACGTGGACGCAGCGTCGCAAGTCCCGCGAGGGATTCCAAACTGGTCAACGGTCGCTGCGCCAAATCCTGGCACCAGCTCTGGTCGGCACCAGACACGAGGGTCGCAGCGTGCAGATCACTCTTGGCAACTTGCCAAAGGATACTGAGACTGAGCAACACCAGCTCGGACACGCCAGGGCGCTGCCGGCACAGCACCGGGGCGTGCGCCATCTCAGCATCAAAGCACAGTCGAAACAGCAAGAACGGACACGCCGCAACACGGCGTTGTGTACTTGCAAGTGTCTGCAGCCGGTCATATAGCGGTTGGCCCAACGCCATTTGTGTGTCCGCCGCGGCGGCCATCATCAAGTCAATAAAACGTTGATTTAACTGATCAATATCATCGATCAGCTGAGTGTTGAACGTTGTCATTAGGTGGTTTCTCCCTCTATTATCCCTTATTTGGTCGCAAATAATCATATTTACTAACGTCATAGCCTACGTTAAATTGAGATCGTAAGCATTTATATGTTTATTTTTACTCAAAAGTGGCATTTAGGAGAATAATGATGAACGAGCGGTACTACAGGGAGCGCGCCCGTGTTGAGCTTGCGTTGCGGATGATCGAATTTGAAGCACGAACGAATACCATCCGGCGTTGCACCGGATTGTCTGACGACCGAATACGCAAGTTATGCACGCAATACTTCAGCGGCAGAAACGGTGAACCGATTCGGCGGCGGCGCGGCAAGTCACCGCAACAAGTCGCCCGATTCGTCAAAAATGCGCCACACCAATTCGAGGCGACGACGCTGATGCATCTGTTCGTGGCTTATGGCCTGATGGTCCATCGCGACAATCGTACGTTGGGCAGCGCCTGGCCGACGCCAGACGTGACCTTCGGCGAATTACTGTGCAAGGCTTTTTCTGCCTATCAGATCATTCATCGGGATAACCTGTTCAGCTTCGAATGGGCCTGGAACCTGTTGCAAGCACTCGCGCGCGACGAGGAGCTAGCCATAACCAATTGCGGGCGATGTGACACAGACTACTTATACGATCGCTACGCGCTGGATTTCCACGTCTGCCCTGCTTGCGAGATTCGCACTGAGAGACGCCGCAGACCCGGTGCCAGGCAATATGCCGACAGCGTATAAGCGTTCAAATGAAACAATTGTTCGCACCGAAAAATAGCGATGATTCGGCGTAGCCTGACATTTTCCCCTACACTATCGCCGCAGCGGCCGCCGTGAGCCGTTATTTTGGGAGATGTATTGTGTTAGAAGAATTTAAAAAGTTTGCACTAAGAGGCAACGTCGTCGACATGGCTGTCGGTATTATCATTGGTGCCGCGTTCGGCAAGATCGTGAGCTCATTCGTTAAGGATGTCGTGATGCCGCCGATCGGCAAAATGATGGGCGGTGTCGATTTCGGCAACCTGTTCGTCAACTTGTCAGACACCGCCGCAACCTCACTGGCCGCCGCTGAAGAAGCCGGTTTGCCCGTGATTGCCTACGGTCGTTTCATCAATACGATTATTGATTTTGTGATCGTTGCGTTCGTGATCTTCATCGCTGTTCGCATCATGAACAACTTGAAGAAAAAAGAAGAAGAAGCGCCGGCGGCACCGCCAGAGCCTTCAACCGAAGAAAAGCTGCTGACGGAAATTCGCGACTTGCTCAAGAAGTAATTCGCAACGCCAGACCGAAGGCGCAGTATCCTGTGGGTACTGCGCCTTTTTCTTGTCTGGCCGACTACTTATGTGTCTCGTTACTATCGCGTGGCAACAGCACGCCACCCTGCCTTTGGTCGTCGCGGCAAACCGCGACGAGCGCTTTGACCGACCCGCCGATGATCTGGGCTGGTGGGCGCATGCGCCCGATATCGTTGGCGGTCGCGATAGACAAGCGGGTGGCACCTGGCTTGCGATGCACCGCAATGGCAGATTCGGCATCGTAACGAACTACCGTGAAGTGCCCGGCAGCGCCGAGCTAAGCCGCGGCGCGTTGGTTGTTGATTGGCTGCAGAGCAAGCTCGACACCGATGCGTTTGCCGATAACCTCATCAGCCATGGCGAACGCTACGCAGGTTTTAATCTGTTGTTTGGCGACAGCCAGACGCTTGCTTACGTATCGAACCGCAGCAGCGTCGCCACATCGCTGGCACCAGGCGTCTATGCAGTGAGCAATGGCTTGCTGGATTCGTCATGGCCCAAAGTCGACGACGCGCGCGATGCTATGCAACAAGCATTGGCCGCCGATGATCTGTCGCCGGCATTTTTCCAGCCCTTCCTGACTGACACCACGCAAGCAGCGGATGAGGCGTTGCCGGACGAAGACTTCGATATCGAACGGCGCCGGTTATTATCCGCGCCTTTTATCGTCGGCGATACCTACGGCACGCGCTGCTCAACGATCGTCTGCCGACATGCCAGCGGCCAAGTCAGCATGCACGAACAACACTACGCACCAGGCGGCGCGCCAGGCCGACAGATCGACATTACGTTCGAGATAGAGGGCGGCTGACGTCGTATCAATGATCGCCGCCTGAACACCACATCAAACGGACTTGATGTCAGACCATCGTGGCGTTCAGGCAAAGACCCGCAAGGCGCGAGCCAACGCCTGTTTGCCTCGGAATTGCCGCGGAAATTCACACTAGCCCAGTTGAGCCAGCAACCACTCGCGCATCAGGACGATCTCTTCCATACAGACCGAGTGTGGCATCGGATACGTTTGCCACTGGATCTCGTAGTTCAACGCCTGCATGAAGTCTCTCGCCTCTTCGGCAAGCGCGATGGGCAGAACCGGATCGTCAGTGCCATGCACCATCAGAATTGGCAGTGCGCTTTGGCGCGCGGCGTGCTCTTCAGCCACAACCTGCTGCAGCGGCAAGTACGTCGACAGTGCCAATACGCCAGCCAACGGGGCCTTGCGGGTCAAACCGGTAAACAGCGCGATCGCGCCACCCTGAGAGAAACCCGCAATGACAATACGCTCCGGCGCAATGCCTGCGGCAATCTGCTCATCGATCAGCCCAGACAGCAACGCGCTACTCTCACGGATGCCGGCCTCGTCAGCAGCGGTGGTGCGATCCAGACCCAGAATATCGAACCATGCCGGCATCGCCATGCCGCCATTGATCGTCACCGGCCGATGCGGCGCGTGCGGAAATACAAATCGCACGGCAAGCGTATCCGGCAAACTCATTTCTTTGACGATCGGCACGAAATCATGGCCGTCAGCGCCGAGACCATGCATCAAGATGACGGCGGCGTCCGGATTCGGAGCGGTTTCAATAATGACTGGCGTCGACATCGTGCGGTTCCTGTGATCGATAGGCAGCGCGCAGCATACCCGAAAAAGTGCTTGCATTATTATGCGCATCAATTAAACTTTATGTGCAAATTAATGAGAGCAGGCAGATGCCACCAGATCCGGGACAACAAGACGCCAGACGAACGCTGATTCGCACCTTGCTCAGCGAGCAATCCGTGCGCACGCAAGCAGCGCTCGCACGCCTGCTCAACGCGCGCGGTCACGTCGTTACGCAATCCAGCGTCAGTCGCGACTTGCGCGAAATGCGCGTCATCAAGGACCCGGACGGCTATCGCTTACCGGATGCCGTCGCCGAACCCGAGCTCGACAGCGCCAGCGATTACATCCGCAGTGTGGCCGCTGCGGGCGCCCATTTGTTAGTCGTGCGCGTTGCCACGGGCGCTGCGCAACGTGTAGCGGTAGAGCTCGATCGCGCCGATTGGCCCGAAGTCGTCGGCACGCTATCCGGCGACGACACTATTTTTATCGCAACGACGGGACAGACGGCGAACCGCCGCCTGACCGCACGCCTGCAACCTGCACTGGATCGCTGATATGACTCAAGCACCCATTCTGCTCGCCTACTCCGGCGGGCTCGACACCTCGTTCTGTATCCCGTGGTTGAAGGAACACTTTGATCGACCGGTCATGACCATTACCGTCAATACCGGTGGGCTCGATGCAGCGGCGGCGCAGGATCTTAAAGATCGCGCAATGACGCTTGGCGCCGTTGAACACCACATGATTGACGCCGAAGCCGCTTTTTTCGATGAGGTCCTGCGCTACCTAATCGCCGGCAACGTCAAACGCGGGCAGCTCTATCCGCTATGCGTCGGTGCCGAGCGTGGCGTGCAAGCTCAGATGATGGCGCGCGTTGCGCACGAGATGGGTGCGGCGAGCATCGCGCATGGCTGCACCGCGGCCGGCAATGATCAGGTGCGCTTCGAAGTAGCCCTCGCGGCGCTGGCGCCGAACGCTGAAGTTCTGGCGCCGGTGCGCGACAACAGTTGGCAGCGTGAAGATCAAATCGCTTTCCTTAAAGACCGTGGCCTGCCGTTGCCACCGGCTGGTGGTGACTATTCCGTGAACCGCGGCTTATGGGGCGTAACCATCGGCGGGCGCGAAACGTTAACGAGCGAAGGCAGTATTCCCGAGAGCGCCTGGGTATTGTCGCCTGGCGCGTTCGATACACCGGTCGCACCGACAGATCACACGATCACATTCGATAGCGGTATTCCCGTCGCTATCGATGGCAAAGCAATGACGCCGGTCGCGCTAATCGAGGTCGTAGAAACGATCGCGGCGGCCTATGGCATCGGCCGCGGCATTCATCTGGGCGATACGATTCTCGGTACCAAGGGCCGTGTCGCCTTCGAGGCTCCGGCAGCCGAGTTGCTGATCGAAGCACATCGCGAACTGGAAAAACTCACGCTCAGCAAAGAGCAGTTGCGCATCAAGGAACAAGTGTCACTGAACTACGGCGACATGGTGCACGAAGGCAAACACCTCGACCCTGCGTGCCGTGACATCGAAGCACTGCTCGCAAGTTCACAAACGCGCGTGAGTGGCGACGTACACGTGCGCCTGTCGGCCGGCAGCGTATTTGTCACAGGCGTCGAGTCGCCGCATTCCTTACTCGCTGCGACCAAAGGTGTTTATGGCGAAGCAGCGGGCGAATGGACACCTGCCGACGCACTCGGTTTTGCCCGCGTACTGTCACTGCCGGGTATTTTACAGCGTCGCGCCGGAGAATCGTCATGAATGCCAATCGCAGTGTCGTTGTCGACAAAATCGCATCGCTGGCCATGCATCAGGAGTTATCGAAAGAGCTCAAGCTGACTGATGACATTCTCTGCGAAGAAGGCGTGCTCGTCGCCGCAGAAATCATGACGAATAAAAGCCGTTATAACGTGTTGGAGCTGACCAGCGGGCGCATGGCGACCGTCAAGAAAGGCGATATTGTTGTAGGCGCACTGGGGCATCGCAAGGCGCTGTTCGGCTACTCAGGCTCGCTGCCAACAACACTCGCGCCTGGCGACACGATTCAGATGCTCAACATTGGTGGCGTTATGGGTCACTGCGATTCTGCGAATCCCGATCTCGGCGCGCCGTTCGACTGCAAGGTGCTCGGCATGGTGCTGAGCTTTCCCTATCTCGGTGAGCGCATTGGCGTCGCGGCACGCGCCGGGGCAGCGAGCGTGCCGGCATTGGAGGCACTCGACATGCACGGCATTCCGGTCGTTGCGCTGGCAGGCACGTGCATGGACTCGGGCAAAACCGCAGCTGCTTGTGCCATTGTCAGTCGGCTACGCGCCAACGGACTGCGCGTCGCCGCGTGCAAATCGACGGGCGTGTCGTTGCGGCGCGATATTCTTGCCATGCAGGATGCCGGCGCATCGGACGCCATGCTGTTCGCAGACTTCGGCGTCATGACGACAACCAAAGAAAACGGCCCACCGCTCACACGCGCACTGTTGAACGCGTTGGCGAAAGACGGCACGGATGTCATTGTTATGGAACTGGGCGATGGCCTGCTCGGCACTTACGGCGTTGATACCATTCTTGCCGATGAACTCGTACGCAATGCGCTGACCAGTGTCGTGCTGTGCGCCAACGATCCGGTCGCCGCGTGGGGTGGTGTCAAGATTCTGCGCGATACTTACGACATAGAGCCAACGATTGTGACCGGCCCGTCGACTGACAACGCAGTTGGCGTCGATCTGATCGAACAACAACTTGGCGTTAAAGCCCGCAATGCGCTCACCGACGGACACGCACTGGGTGACAGCGTCTATGACGCGTTAGGCATTGGACAATGACCACACATTCGATTCCTGCCATCGTTCTGGGCGGCACCGGTTACGTCGGTGCGGAGTTTATCCGCCTGATCGCCGGGCATGCGCGTTTGCAGCTGCATGCTGCCGTGTCCGGCAGTGCGGCCGGCGCAAAAATCAGCGATACGTTCCCACACTTGCATGCCGCTACGGGTGACCAAACATTCTGTAGTCTGGATCAAGCGTTGAACGGATTGACCGGCGACACCGTCGCGGTCTTCGCAGCGTTGCCACATGGTAGCTGTGCGTCGGTGGTCGCCGACGTGATCGAGCGCTGTGAAGCTGCCGGAGTCGCCCCGAGGGTCGTCGATGCATCTGCCGATTTTCGCTTCGCTGACCAGAAAGACTACGATGCGGTGTACCACAGCGCACATGGCGCACCACAGCTGTTAGCCGCATTCGATAGCGCCGTACCGGAGCTGCTGGATAGCACGAATGCGACACATATTGGTCACCCAGGGTGCTTTGCTACTGCGATGCAACTGGCGATCGCACCGTTGCTTGCTGTCGTTGATCAAAACAGCGTGATCCACGCGGTTGGGATCACGGGTAGCACGGGCTCTGGCAAACAGCCTTCCGCGACGACGCACACACCAGAGCGCCATAGCAATCTGTTTGCCTACAAGCCGCTGGAACATCGCCATACGCCTGAAGTGATCGCGCACCTGGCGAGATTGTGCGGTTACACACCCGACGTCCAGTTCGTACCGCACTCCGGACCGTTTGCGCGCGGCATTCACATGACAGTGATGGCGCGTTTGTCGTCGGATGTTGCGGCTGACGAACTACACGCGAACGCTGCGCAGTTTTATGCCGACAAACCATTCGTACGAGTCGTTAACGGCATGCCACGCATCAAAAACGTCGTTGCCAGCAATTATGCCGATATCGGTATCGCTGCCAATGGCCGCAATGTGGTCGCGACGTGCGTGATCGACAACCTGATCAAAGGCGCAGCTGGTGGCTCCGTGCAATGGATGAACCGGTTGCTGAGTCTTCCTGAAACCAGCGGACTGACGCAGTCCGCGCCTGCATGGACATAACCACGATGAGCGCTGCACAGATTGAACATCGCTACACGTTGCCCGTCTATCCACAGCTCGACTTTGAGCCTGTTGCCGGCGAAGGTGCCTGGCTGATTGATGCGGCAGGGCGGCGCGTGCTGGACCTGTATGGCGGTCATGCCGTTGCCGTGCTCGGCTACGATCATCCTGCACTGCTCAATGCGGTTCAGACACAGCTGCAAAAACTGCCATTCCAATCAAACGCTGTCGCGATGCAAGTGCGCGCTGATGCAGCGCAAAAGCTGGTCGACTTTTCTCCGGCACATCTCACACATGCTTTTTTCGTCAACAGTGGCGCCGAAGCGAACGAAAACGCGTTGCGCCTTGCGTTTCTGGTGACCGGGCGTAAACGCATCATTGCCGTAGAGCATGCGTTCCATGGCCGCACGGCAGCTGCAGCCGCGGTGACCTGGGGCAGTCACAAGCGTTGGTATGCGTTCCCATCGCTACCGTTTGAGGTCACGTTTGTGCCGCGTAACGATATCGATGCAGCGCGCGCTGCGTTCGGCGACGACGTCGCGGCCGTGATCGTCGAACCGATACAAGGCGTTGCGGGCGCGTTCGATCTGGACACCGACTACCTCAGTGCACTGGGCAAAGCCGCACACGATGCTGGCGCGTTGTTCATCGCCGACGAAGTGCAAAGCGGCATTGGTCGCTCGGGCAAACCTTTTGCCATCGACCATGCCGGCGTCACTGCCGATATTGTTACCGCAGCAAAATCGCTCGGCGGCGGCATTCCCTGCGGCGCGTTGCTGACCACGAGCGACATTGCAGCGCAATGCCGTTTTGGCGATCTCGGCACCACGTTTGGTGGTGGGCCGCTGGCATCAGCGGCGATGAGCGCGGTCATTGACGCGATTTCAGGCGATGCGCTAATGGCGAACGCAAGCGAACGTGAGGCACAGGTTCGAGCCGACTGCATCGCAGGTCCGGTCACCGCCGTTCAGGGTCGCGGCCTATTGCTCGGACTGGTCACCAAAGGTCCGGCCAAACCGGTGCGCGATGCGCTGCTGCAACACAACATCCTGACAGGCACGAGTGGCGACCCACACGTACTGCGTATCCTTGCGCCACTCACGATTACACAAAACGATATTGAGCAATTGGCCACTGCGTTAAACACGCTACCGGCGGAGTAACACCATGAAACAATTTCACCACCTCGGCGATTTTTCGCACGACCAGATTGATCATCTGCTCGCGCTGGCCAAACACTTGGAACACCATCCCGAGCCGCGCGCGCTGGAAGGCAAAGTACTGTCGTTGTTATTCCTGAGTCCGTCATTACGCACATTGGCCTCGTTTCAGGCCGGCATGGCGCGACTCGGTGGCGGCTCTTTTGTGATTTCTCCGGACATGTCGATCCACGGGCTAGAGTCGCGTTACGGCATCGTCATGGACGGCTCCGCCGCCGAGCATATACGCGAAGCCGTGCCGGTGATCGCCTCGTACGGTGATGCGATTGGCATCCGAGCATTCGCAGAACGCAAGAACATTGATGATGACATCAGTGAAAACGCGTTCTCATCATTGACCGATCTTATCGAGACACCCTGGATCAATATGGAATCCGCGATGAGTCATCCGTGCCAGAGTCTTGCCGACTGGAAAACCATGGATGATTTTTCGATTCCGAAGAACGGCACAAAATTTGTGCTGAGTTGGGCATGGCACCCGAAAGCACTACCGCTCGCGGTGCCGGCCAGCACACTTCACATGGCAGCCATGCGCGGCATGGATGTCACGGTGCTGCGGCCCGATGGTTTTGCATTGCCAGAACCGATCATGCAGCAAGCACGTGATGCTGCGGCCCAAAGCGGTGGCAGCGTGAGCGAGACGGATGACCGCCAGCAAGCGATGCAGGACGCCACCGTGATCTATGCGAAGAGCTGGTCATCAACATCGCACTACGGCGACAAACTTGGCGACGAAAAACAACGTGCTGATTTGCAACACTGGTGTGTTGACGAGCCATGGTTTGCCAACGCCAAAGAGGATTGCCGGTTCATGCATTGCCTGCCCGTGCGTCGCGGTGTGGTTGTCAGCGATGCCATTCTCGACGGGCCACGCAGCATCGTGATTCCGGAGGCACGCAACCGCATGCTCGCGCAAATGGCTGTGCTGCACGAAATGATGGGAGGCGGATCATGAGCGAACGCAGCGAACGCGCGATCGTCGTCTCGGCACTGAAACACGCAGCGCCCTACATTCGACTGTTCAAGAAAAAGATCTTTGTCCTGAAAGCGGGCGGTGAGGTCTTTGCTGATCAAGAGACGACGCGTCGTCTCATGGAGCAAGTCGGCCTGCTGCATCAGGTCGGTATTCGTGTCGTTATGGTGCACGGCGGCGGCCCGCAATCAACCGAGCTTGCCAACGCACTGGGGATGGATGCGACTTTCGTCGATGGCAGGCGTGTGACAGATGCGGCGTCCCTGAACGTCAGCGCGATGGTGCTGAACGGTCAAATCAATACGCGCATTCTGGCTGCCTGCCGTGATCTCGATGTCCCCGCGGTAGGTATCAGCGGCGTTGACGCCGGTTTGATCAAGGCACATCGCAGACCTCCGGTTGAGACCGCGTCCGGAGAGGTCGACTATGGTTTTGTTGGCGATATCGACAGTGTCGATGCCGATATCCTGAAGAAGCAACTCGACAACGGTTTGATGCCCGTCGTAAGCCCGCTTTCAGCAGATGAAAACGGCGAGTTATTAAACATCAATGCTGACACCGTGGCGGCGGCTATCGCCGCTGAGCTCAACGCTGAGAAACTGATTCTTGCCACCGGTGCTGCCGGGATTCTAGAAGACGTCAACGATCCACACTCGCTGGTGAGTTACGTCGACCGCAAAGGACTGGAAGCGCTGCGCGATAGCGGCAAGCTTGCCGACGGTATGCTGCCGAAAGCCGCCGCAATCGATGCGGCACTCAGCGGTGGCGTACAACGTGTGCATATTATTTCTCACAAGCTCGCCGACAGCTTGCTGCTGGAAGTCTTTACGAATGAAGGTACCGGCACGCTCGTCGTCAATTCAATTGACGCGCTGACACCAGCCGAACAATCACCGGGTGGTGCGTCGTGAGCAGACTTTGGGACAAAGGCACAAGCCTAGATGATCGCGTGTTGCGTTACACGGCAGGCGAAGATCACTTGCTGGACGAGCGACTGGTCAGTTACGACGTGCAAGCCTCTTGCGCACACGTCAGCATGTTGCATGAGCAAGGTCTGATCGGCGATAGCGATCACGAGGCGATCGTCAACGGGTTAACAACGCTCGGCGCGTCACACGCTAACAGCGAGTGGCACATCGCACTACAGGAAGAAGATGTACATACGGCACTCGAATCGCGTCTGACAGACAGTATTGGCGCTGCCGGCGGGCGGCTGCATTTGGGTCGGTCGCGTAATGACCAGGTGTTAGCAGCGCTGCGTTTATATCTGCGTGATGCTGTGCAAATGTTGGTCACACGTAGCGAAGACGTGATCGCTGCGCTGTTCGAGCTTGCCGGCCGACACGCAGAAACCGCGCTACCTGGCTACACGCACATGCAACAGGCAATGCCGAGTTCAGTGCCGCTTTGGGCCGGCGGTTTCGCAAGCAATCTGCAGGACGATATCGCCGGACTCAAACGCACGATGGCGCGCATCAACGTCTCACCGCTAGGCAGCGCAGCTGGCTATGGTGCGCCTGGCGTACCGATAGATCGGTCGCAGACGGCGAGTACACTTGGCTTCGATGCTGTGCAAGAGCCGGTCACGGCGGTGCAGCTCTCTCGCGGCAAAGCAGAAGCGAGCGTGTGTTTCGAAATCACGTTGGTGCTGGGCGATTGCGCCAGAATCGCCAATGACCTGCTGCTGTTTTATACGCAGGAATTTTCCTACGTATCGCTACCGACGTCACTAACGACCGGCTCGTCGATTATGCCGCAGAAGCGCAACCCGGACGTACTGGAGCTCGTGCGCGCGGCGCCCGCCACCGCGCAAGCCTGTCTTGATGAGTGCCTGATGCTGACGCAAAAGCTGACGTCGGGCTATCACCGAGATCTGCAGCGGCTCAAATCGCCACTGTTCCGTGCGATCGATCTTGCCGACGACACGCTGGCGATCATGAAACCCATGCTTGAAGGCGTCACGTTCCGCTCTGAGAACATTCAGTTGCACGAGGGATTGTTTGCGGCGGAAGCCGCGAATCGAATGGTTGTCGACGAGGGACTGAGTTTTCGCGAGGCTTACAAGACCATCGGCAAGCGTTTCGCCGACTGACGCATCGCAGCGCATCGCGGTACACTCGCCGCTGTAGCGTTAGCGGAAGGCGTCGATGATCTGGTTCAACAATGTCAAGCCAAACATAGGCTCTTTGGATTCGATGGGCGCGAACACGCTCGTCAGCCACGTCGATATCCGTTTTGAAGACATCGGCGACGACTGGGTCAGTGCCAGCATGCCGGTCGACGAGCGCACGCGGCAGCCTTTTGGCATTCTGCACGGCGGAGCGACGGTCGTTCTGGCCGAAACACTGGGCAGTACTGCGGCGGCGTGCTGCGTTGATCTCAAACGCCAACGCGTCGTCGGATTGGAAATCAATGCCAACCACATTCGCTCGGTCGCGTCCGGTCGCGTGCTTGCAACGGCAACCGCTGTGCATATCGGTCGCAGTACCCACGTGTGGAGCATCGAACAAGTTGATGAGCAGCAACGACGCGTTGCGATATCACGACTCACCATGGCGGTTATTGAGAATCAACCAAGATGAAGCGCCGCATCACCATTTTTGCGTTGATCGCACTGGGCGGCTGCGGTCAGACCGGCGATTTGTACTTGCCGGACGCCCGCCCCGCACGAACGCCAACCGTGACACCAGATACACCTACCGAAGAAGACAAAGATGACGAAGAAACTCCTGCTGGTTGATGGCTCTTCCTACCTGTTTCGTGCGTTCCACGCGTTGCCGCCGCTGACCAATTCATCTGGCGAACCAACCGGCGCGATTCACGGTGTGTTGAACATGCTGAACAAGCTCGTGCGCGATGAGAATCCCGATTATGTAGGTGTCGTTTTCGATGCGCCCGGTAAAACGTTCAGGGATGACATGTTTGACGACTACAAAGCTCAGCGGCCACCGATGCCTGATGATCTTCGCAGTCAAATCCAGCCCTTGCATGACATTGTCAGAGCCATGGGTTTGCCGCTGTTGATCGTCAGTGGCGTCGAAGCTGACGATGTCATTGGCACGCTGGCGATCGAGGCCGCTGAGGCTGGTATCAACGCCGTCGTCTCCACCAGCGACAAAGATATGGCGCAACTGGTGAAACCTGGTGTCACGCTGGTTAACACGATGAGCAACACGGTGCTCGATCGTGACGGCGTTAAAGCAAAGTTTGATGTCTGGCCGGAACAGATCATTGATTATCTTGCGCTCGTGGGCGACAGCGCAGACAACATTCCTGGCGTACCTAAGGTTGGCGCGAAAACCGCTGCAAAATGGCTAGGGCTGTACGACAGCATCGACGGCATTGTTGAGCATGCGGACGAGATCAAGGGAAAGGTCGGGGAAAGTCTGCGCGAACACATTGAACCGCTAGCGATGTATCAGGCGCTGACCACGATCAAATGTGATGTCGCGCTTGATCAGCGCGTCGACGAACTCAATGCAACGGACGCCGACACCGATGCGCTTCGCGCGCTCTACCAGCGCTGGGAGCTGCGCACGTTGCTGCGCCAGCTCGACGAGAGCACCGATACAAAGAGCCCTGAATCAGCGCCAACGGAACCTGCGCAAACGACGGACTGCGAAGTCGTCCTCGACGACGCGGCACTGGATCGCTGGCTGGCACTCATGAACGTTGCGCCGCTGGTCGCCATTGACACCGAAACCACGAGTCTTGACTACATGGCAGCGCAGCTGGTTGGTATCAGCGTCTGTGTGACCGCCGGCAAAGCGGCATACATTCCTGTCGCGCATGACTATGACGGCGCACCAGAGCAACTGGCACGTGAACATGTACTTGCCAAAATGAAGCCGTTTCTCGAAGACAGCAGCAAAATCAAACTAGGGCATCATCTCAAATACGACGCACACATCTTCGCCCGCTACGACATTACACTGGCCGGCATACTTGAAGATTCGATGCTGCAGTCCTACGCACTCAACAGTACCGCTTCGCGACATGACATGGACTCGTTAGCGCAGCATTATCTCGGCGCAACCACGACAAAGTATGAAGCGGTCGCCGGCAAAGGCGCCAAGCAAGTAACGTTCGATAAAGTGGATCTGGAGATCGCAGCGCCCTACGCTGCTGAAGACGCTGATATCACGCTTCGATTGCATCAGCATCTGGACGCCGAGCTGACCAAGACCAAAACACTTAAGGACGTATACAACAGCATCGAGCGTCCGCTCATTCCGGTGTTGTTCGAGATGGAGGAGCACGGGGTGCTACTCGACTGCGATGCGTTGCATGCGCAAAGTCACGAGCTTGCCGACAGCATGGCAACGCTAGAACAAAAAGCGCATGAACTTGCTGGCAAGACATTCAACCTTGGCTCGCCTAAACAACTGACGGAAATTCTGTTTGAAGAGCAAGGCTTGCCCGTCATTCGCAAGACGCCCAAAGGCGCTCCGTCTACGGCCGAAGATGTACTGGCTGAGCTCGCCGCACAGTACGAGCTTCCTGAGGTCATTCTGGAGTACAGAAGCGTCTCGAAACTCAAAAGCACCTACACGGATAAATTGCCCACACTGATTGCTGCAGACCAACGCGTACACACCTCTTACCACCAAGCCGTAGCGGCTACGGGCCGCTTGTCGTCTTCGGACCCCAATCTGCAGAATATTCCGATTCGCACCGCGATGGGCAGGCGTATTCGTCAGGCGTTTATTGCACCTGATGGCTACCGATTGCTTGCCGCTGATTACTCACAAATTGAACTGCGGATCATGGCGCATTTGTCCGAAGACGCTGGTTTGCTCAAGGCTTTCGCCGAAGATGCAGACGTACACAAAGCGACGGCTGCTGAAGTATTCGGCGTTTCACTAGATGCCGTCAGCGACAATCAGCGACGCTCGGCCAAAGCGATCAATTTTGGGTTGATCTACGGTATGTCGGCGTTCGGTTTGGCGAAACAACTCAACATCGGCCGCGGCGAAGCGCAGCAATACGTTGACAAGTATTTTGAGCGTTATCCTTCCGTTCACGACTATATGGAACGCACACGCAGGCAAGCCCACGATGACGGCTTCGTCGAGACGTTGCATGGCCGTCGTCTGTATCTTCCGGAAATTAAATCGCGGAATGCACAGCGTCGCCAATATGCTGAGAGGAGTGCGATCAATGCGCCGATGCAAGGCAGCGCTGCGGACATTATCAAAAGGGCGATGCTTGACGTGCACCATTGGATCAATACGGACAACATTGACGCGCGTCTGATTATGCAGGTGCACGATGAACTCGTCCTTGAAGTCGCGAGTGATTCGGCCGGGGAAATCATGCAGCAGGTCACGGGCTTAATGAGTCGCGCCAGCGAGATTGCTGTGCCATTAAAGGTCGATGCGGCGATCGGCGACAACTGGGATGAAGCGCACTAAAAAATTTTTTCGGTCGTGAGGAACTTCAGCGAAACACCTGTCTCTAACCTTATGAGTACGATGTGTGCTTACCCGTTTCTCCTCCCTGAACGGGTACTCAACCCGGTTTCCCCAAGGCCCGGTTGTTTGATTCGCCCCGACTACACAATGTCGGGGTTTTTTTGCGAAAAATTCGTCGAATCATTTTCGCTCTAGTTAGCGCAATGATTTCATTGAGTTTTCCACTTTTCGAACTGATCACTCGGTCCAGTTAATCGAAACCGAGAAATTGACGAAGTTGCAAGCGCCCTTCCGATTCACCGCTCTTTTTCAACGATGAGAACAACTGCACGGACGCCCTATCGGCTAGCGCATGTCGAGTCATTTGGAACTGTTTGGCTGCCTGGCCTCGTTTGAGCTTATCGGCTTTCGTCAACAATACGTGGGTCGGAATGCCGAGCGCCTCGGCGTATTGCAGCATTTGTTCATCGAAATCTCCGATGCCACGTCTGACATCTACGATGAGAAACATGCCTGTCAGCGAACGTCGTTCGGCAAAGTACTCCTCCATCAGCACCTTCCAATGGCGCTGCATCGACGCAGACACTTTGGCATAACCATAACCGGGTAAATCCACCAAACGCTTGTTTGCAGCAAGCGCGAAGAAGTTGATGAGCTGCGTACGACCGGGCGTTTTGGAGATTCTCGCGAACTGCCGACGATTGACCAGCGTGTTAATGGCAGATGATTTGCCGGCGTTTGAGCGGCCGGCGAAGGCAACTTCTGCGCCCTCATCGGCAACCAATTGCTCAAGCGAGTTCGCACTGGTGATGAATGTAGCTTCCGGGAACTGAGACATAGGGCACTTTTTGGCACGAAGCCACGAGCGTTTGCGCGTCAGGTACGTGTATAATTGAGGGCTTTGTAAGATTAGCATGGACGCGAAGGCACCCAGCTGGCGCAGTGTAGCGCTCTTTTGGTACGCCGGGCACCACCGCAGCACTTTTGAGGATACGACGTTGAATATTAAACAGTGGTTAGGCAAGTCTCGCGCCCAGGCAGCGGCGATAGCATTGATGGTAGCTGTGAGCGGCAGCGCAACAGCCGACAGTATGGTGGATGGTGATCCGGATGCCGGAAAAGCAAAGTCGACGACCTGCGCCGCTTGTCATGGCGCTGACGGTAACAGTCTGAACCCGCAATGGCCGAGCATTGCCGGTCAGCATGCCAACTACATCGTTCAACAGCTCGAATACTTCAAAGCAGGCACCCGCAACAACGTATTGATGAACGCTCAGGCCATGGGTCTGTCTGAACAGGACATGAGCGATCTTGCCGCCTATTTCGAGCAGCAAACGCCGGTAACGCGCGAAGTTGCAGACGCTGACACGATCGATGTTGGCCGCCGCTTGTATCGCGGGGGCGACAATGAGCGTGGTCTGCCAGCGTGCATCGCATGTCACGGCCCGACCGGCGCTGGAAACCCTGGTGTGCCGTATCCTGTGATCAGCGGTCAGCATGCGACCTACACCGCATCCAGCTTGCGTGAATACGCAGCGGACGATGATAAGCGCAGCAACACTGAAACCCAGAACATCATGACCACGATCGCTTTGAAGCTGGAACCGAACGAAATCGACGCGTTGGCGTCATACCTTCAAGGTCTTAACTGATTGTTCCGGAGAAGTTGATCATGCACACACGAATTATTGCTGCACTAGCTGCCACTGCCATGCTCGTTGCTTGCGGCAACAGTGACGAAGAAACCGCTGCTGTAGCGCAGGCACCGACCACCGAAACGGTTGTCGAGGAAGCGGCGCCGGTTGCGAGCAAACCCGATGACACGCAAACGCTCGCAGCCGCGGAAGAATCCGATGGCAGCTTTGACGCAGACGCGGTAGCTCAGGAAGGCTCTCTGCGCATGGCGCAGAACAACGCCGAAGCAACGCCGCAGCGTTTCAAGGAAGGCGTACACTACAAGCGCTTTCGCCCGGTCAAGCCGACCGTCGGTGGCAATGAGCGCATCGAAGTTGCCGAAGTCTTTTGGTACGGCTGTAACCACTGCTTTAACCTGGAGCCAACCTTAGAAAAATGGTCTGGCGAACAGGCTGACGACGTCACATTTGTGAAGATGCCTGCCGTCTGGAACCCGACCGTCGAAACGCATGCTCAGTTCTTCTACACAATCGAAGCGCTGGCCGGCGCGGGTACGATCACTGACAAGAAAGCAGTTCATCAGGCATTCTTCGATTCGATCCACGTCAAGAACCAGCGCATCTACAAGAAAGACGCGCTGGGCGAGTTCCTGGCACCTTTTGGCGTTTCGGCAGAGCAGTTCGACAAGACATGGCGCTCTTTCGATGTTGATTCGAAAATGCGTCAAGCCAAATCGTTGAACCGTGCCTACAACATCGGCAGTGTGCCGACGCTTGTGATCAACGGTAAATTCGTAACCGATGAGGATATGGCTGGCGGTAAAGCACAGTTGATTGCCGTCATCGATGAGTTAGTTGCCAGCGAGCGCTAAGGCGCCCATGCAATGATCGACAAGCCTGGCAGACTCAGCGGTCTGCCAGGCTTTTTTTTGCTAGCCAGTTTGCTCTGCAATGATGTGCCATTGACCCTCTGACTGTTGCCAGTACAGACGCCGTATCGCTCGCATCTGCTGCCCGTCGTTTGTGGTTAGTGCGTGTTCGAAACGGGTGAGATAGATACCTGCGGCCGCGTCAACGACAAGGATTTGTGGTGCGTCGATATCCATCGCAGCAACGCTGCGCGCAGCGAGTGCCTCGCGCCGCATCTTCCGCCAATGAGCTGGTGCCAGACCATCGCGGCTGAAATCCGGTGCATAGTGTGCAAGATACGCAGCGCTGTCGCCTGTCTTCCAGTCTTCGGCCCACACCCTCACACGCTCGGTCAACACGTCAACCAACGGGGAGCGCATATCAGCCGGGCGCCATCGTATGTTCTCAACCACGAGAACCGGCGTCTCCCATGGGCTGAGCGCTGCGGCAAGCACTTCAATGCGATCATTGGCAAGCGCGATACAACCGTCGGTATCACGTGGCGGTCGCACATTGTTAGCAGGCTCCATGCCGTGCAACCAAATACCATCGCCGGTGCGCCCAAGCTGTCGATCCAGTGCGTTGGGATAGTCCAGCGGTAACGCATGACTGCCATAGCGCGATGGCAGTCGCGACGTATCCAGCGCACCTGTCGTAAAGTAAACACCGAGTGGTGTCCTGCGATCGCCGCGGCGCTGTTTACCTGCACCAGCGCGGCCAATCGAAACATAGAAGGCATCTGCTACCGTCACCGTGCGATCCGCGATATCCAACAACCAGGCAACATTGCTGGAAACATCTGCAACGAATATTTGTTGCACAGTATCGGGCAGCGCGAGTACCGCGTCTGGCAAGTACCCATGCGGTGGTTGCCTTGATGCGATAAAGCGCTCGCGAGCCTCAACCCACAACGGCTTAAGCTCCGTGTAAGCACGGTGCCCGGTAGTCGCATAATTGCCGCTGGCCATGTCTTCGAGTTCGATGGCGAGCTTGGCTGACAGCGCCGAAGGCGTGCTCGCCGACAAGTCAGATCGCGCGATCGCCATATGGCCATCGAGCACTTCGTGCATCACCGACAGTAAAGACTGGTGCTCATTGGCATGACAAACCGGATGTGCTGACACGAATAACACAAGCGTCAGGGACGCAAGCAAACGAACGCAATCAGGCATTAATCGAAATAGCGGTGCAAGTCAGCGCCAAACGCACCAGGCGGGTGGCCGGCCACAATCCACAACGCGTTGCGCGCCGCAGCTTCAGCACTGAAGTGCGCGAGGTTGAGCTTGCGCGCGGTGGGCAAAAACTCTTGCTGGGCATCGGTCACGACCAACAATAGTGGGCGCAAACGATGACGGGCATCTTGCTCGGCGACCACAGCAATCTCGCCGGTATTCAGTTCGACGATACTGCCGCACGGAAATAACCCGAGCGCCTGTACGAACTGCTCGAC
>JBCBZK010000019.1:0-39071 GCA_039815365.1 Pseudomonadota bacterium
CGATATGTTATGACTTGCAATCCTATTTTGGTTAGCCTGCTTACGTTACCATCCGAGTCCGGTCGCGTCTTCGTTGTTTTACCAAGATTCGGTGATAGCGCTGATGCATATATCACGTCGCAGACCGAACGTAACTGTTGCCAATAGAGGGCATGTCGACTATGAGAAACCGTTTGAAAGTAATTGGCGCGTTTTTCGCCCTGTCATTCACGCTATCGATAGTGAGTGTCGCAGCGGAACATCCAAACCTTGTTTTGACACAACAAGGCGTCACGCAAATCAGAGAAGCGCTCGGTACGGTTCCACTGTTCGACGCCTCACTCGCAGCAGCGCGCAAAGACATCGACGCAGAAATTGCATCAGGCATTGATACACCTGTGCCGTTTGACTATTCCGGTGGATACACCCATGAGCGTCACAAACGCAATTTCTTTGCCATGCAAAAAGCAGGCGTTCTGTATCAGATTCTCGAGGACGAAAAGTACGCGCGCTACGTGCGCGACATGCTGTTTCAATACGAGGCGATGTATAAAGATCTGCCGTTGCACCCGAAGACGCGATCGTACGCCCGTGGCAAACTGTTTTGGCAGTGTCTGAATGATGCAAACTGGCTGGTCTATACCAGTCAGGCGTATGACACTATCTACAACTTTCTCTCGGCAGAAGAGCGTCGCCAACTGGAAGACAATCTTTTCCGTCCGTTCGCCGATCACATTTCAGTGGCGAACCCGCGATTTTTTAACCGTATCCACAACCATAGCACCTGGGGCAATGCCGGCGTTGGCATGATTGGCTTAGTGATGGGCGACGACGAACTGGTCGAGCGCGCGCTCTATGGCTTGTCACCGGAACGGTTCGATTTCGATGCTGCTGCAAAAGACGACGATGGCGGTTTTATCTTTGATCAAAACGGGCAGGCCGGTTTTCTTGCCAATCTCGCGGCGCCGTTTTCACCTGACGGCTACTACACGGAAGGTCCGTACTACCAGCGTTACGCGATGTACCCTTTTCTGATTTTCGCTCAAGGCCTGCACAACATAAAGCCAGAGCTTGATATCTTCGCGCGCCGCGATGGTCTGTTGCTCAATGCGGTCAATGCGTTGCTGCAGCTGTCGGATGCGGATGGCGAGTTTTTCCCGCTTAACGACGGTCAGAAGGGCATGTCCTATCACGCGCGCTCTTTGGTTTCAGCCGTCGATATTGCCTATCTGGTGGGTGACAATGATCCGCGCCTGTTGAGTATTGCCGAGGCACAGAATCAAGTGCTGCTTGACGACGCAGGCATTGCGGTTGCGTTAGCGATACGCGATGGCAAAGCACAGCCCTTCAACAAGGCGTCTGTAAATCTGCGAGATGGTAGCGACGGCACGGAGGGTGGCGTTGCGGTCCTGCGGCATACCGATGAGGCAATGACGCTGGTGTTCAAATATGCCGCGCAAGGTCTGAGCCATGGCCACTACGACAAATTATCGTTCTCACTACACGAGCGCGGCGGTGAGGTTCTGCAAGACTATGGTCTCGCCAGGTTCGTGAACATCGAGCAAAAAGGTGGCGGCAACTATCTGCCGGAGAATAAGACCTGGGCGAAGCAAAGCATTGCGCACAATACGCTTACCTTGGATGAGACTTCTCATTTCGGCGGCAGCTACGACATCGGCAGTCAACATCATTCAGAATTGTATTTTTACGACGATACGAATCGCGATGTTCAGGTTGTGAGTGCGACGGAGTCCAATGCCTATCCCGGCACGATCCTGCATAGAACGATGGCCGTCATCAAGAACACATCTTTCACCAAGCCATTTATGCTGGATATTTTCAGGGCGCAATCTGACGCGGCACATCGCTATGACATGCCGTTCTATTTTCATGGCCAGGTGTTGGATAGCAACTTTGAGTTCACCGCGCCAACGACGCTAGCGCCGGTTGGCGAGCGCAACGGTTACCAACATTTGTACCTGGAAGCGCAAGGTGCACCTGCAGCGGCGAACACACAGCTGTCATGGATGAATGACCGGCGTTTTTTCACGTTGACGACGACAGCGAATGAAACCGACACGCTGATGTTCACGCGGATCGGTGCCAATGACCCTGACTTCAACCTGCGACGTGACCCGGGTTTCATGATTCGTCGCGATGACACGCGCGACACGCTGTTCGTATCGACCGTTGAGTTTCATGGTAGTTATGATCCGGTATCCGAACGGGCAGTGGACTCAAGATCAAATATCGCGGCGTTGACTGTCTTACATGACGATGATGATTACACCGTCGTGTCGATTGAGGACGTAAAAGGCAGCGTCAGTGTTTTCGCGTTGAGCAATAATGATGCGTCACAACGCTCACGACACAGCGTCAAGGTTGCTGGTAAGACGCTGCGCTGGTCAGGCCCGTATCACTACTTTACAGACGACCGATAGCTGCGGCAGACCGCGCTACCACCCACGCTCGCCTAACCCACCGTCGCTAAATGATTAAGTGAGTAACGCTCGCGGCTTTCCTTGGTTTTGCGCCGTATCTCTTCGACTTGCGCTTTTTCATTGGCAGCGATGAGCTTCGTGAGTATCCGCCCGAAATGAGCATGCATAGCATCGCGTGCAGCGTTCGCATCGCGTAGCTTTAGCGCCTCAAGAATTTCGGTGTGTTCTACCGTGCGGGATTGCGGCTCCATTTCACAGATCGCCTGATACGCGGCACGCACCTCAGGTGCGTTGTCGCGAACATGCCAAAGATTATCGATCACCGAGATGATCATGCTGTTTTGCGTGGCTTCCGAAATAATGCGATGAAATTTTTGATCGGCAAGCTCCGAGATCAGTTCGCCATCTTCGGATTCGTCTGACATCTCCGCCAACACCGCTTCAAGGGCGTCGAGTTGATCATCGCTGATCATAGACGCCGCAAGCGCTGCAGCTTCTCCTTCTATCAGCGCTCGAGCTTCTGTGAGTTCATAGGCGCTGACCGTAGCGTCAATACCATAGGTGCGTTTGGGCGTATCCAGAACGTATACCCCGGAGCCAGTTTTGACAGCGACGCGCTCAAGCGCTTCAAGCGCAATGATCGCCTCACGCACTGTTGGGCGGCTGACACCGAAACGCTCAGCAAGCTCGCGTTCGGGTGGTAGGCGCCCACCTGGTGGATACTCTCCGTCCTCGATAAGTTTTTCTAGTCGTTCAAGGACGCGCCTGTACAGGCGTTTTTCACTGGCCATCGTTTCTCTCCCAAAATACCGCGTTGATGGACCCACGCAGTACGTTTAACTTTAGACTAACATGATTCAGGAAATTGGTTAGATAAAGATGCTGCCAATATCAACGGGAATGCATAACTCCTTGAATTTTATATTTTTCAACGTGTTAACTCGCGTACACCTAGACGATCACGCGTTTTGTGGCAGAACTTGTCAGAGCGAACCGTAAATTGGTCTGTCCGAAGTAGGTGATTGGACGTCGATTTGGTCATAGAAAATGGTTGACCAGAAAAGTAAAAATTGGTTACAGTCACTGACTCAGAAAAGTCTATTCGGAATTTGGGGTCCGAGATGCACAACCTAACGCTACAGCAGCCCAAAAGCCGCTGATGTCGCGCGTAGCGACGACAACATACGTTAGGCCGTAACGCCGGCAATTTGTCGGAAGTGCGTCATCCCGCAAGGGAAGGCTTTCTCTATCAGGGGGACAATTCGTGAAGGGTAATCTCAGGTGGGTCATAGTGACCCTCGTCGCGTTAGCGACCGTCATCAACTATATTGACCGTGGTGCACTTGGTGTTCTGTGGCCAGAGATTTCGGCCGATCTGGGCTTAACCAAGACCGATTACGCCATCATTATCAACGTGTTTACGTTCGCCTATGCGTTCGGTCAGACGTTGTTCGGCAAGATCTTTGACTGGATAGGCACACGCCTCGGATTCGTTCTAGCGATCGCTGCATGGTCCATCGCAACGATGTTGCACGCAGTCGCCACGTCCATCACGAGCTTTTCTATATTCCGCGGTTTACTCGGCGTGGCTGAGGCTGGTAACTGGCCGGGCGCCACAAAGGCAAATGCCGAGTGGTTCCCAATCAAGGAACGCGCGCTCGCACAGGGTATTTTCAACTCTGGTGCAGCGATTGGCGGCATTATTTCAGCGCCAGTCGTGGGATTGTTGTTTGTGTGGTTTGATAGCTGGCAAGCAACGTTCATCGTTATCGGTGGGCTCGGTCTGCTCTGGCTGATTCCCTGGCTTGCCATTTACAAATCAGGCCCCGCCACGCACCCATGGTTAGACGAAGGCGAGCGACAGTACATCCTCACGGGTCAACGCAGCGAGGACACCAACGAAGTCGCTGAGTACGCACCGTCTTCAGCCGAGATCCTGTCGCGCAAAGAAAGCTGGGGCGTCATTATGGCGTCGTTCTTCATTGACCCGATCTGGTGGCTGTTTGTCGGCTGGCTGCCGTTGTACCTCAACGAGACCTACGGTTTCGGTGTTGCTGAAATCGCCAAGTACGCGGCAATCCCCTATGTGGGCGCGATGTTTGGCGCCTGGTTTGGTGGCTTGCTCGCACAGAACCGGATCAAATCGGGCTGGACGGTCAACAAGACGCGTAAATTCGTCATCGGTCTTGGCGGTCTCATCATGCTGGTCAGCCTATTGCTCACCATTAAGGCCGCGACGCCGTTAGTCGCGGTGCTACTCATGGCTGCGATCCTTTTCGGATTCCAGACAGCTGTTGGCAACATCCAAACATTGCCAAGTGATTTTTATAGCGGTGCATCCGTTGGATCATTGGCGGGTTTTGCAGGCACGGCTGCTAAGCTTGCTGTGGTTGGCCTCAACTTCCTCATTCCTGTCATTACAGTCAACAGCTACGCACCGGCGTTCGTCGTCGGTGCCGGCCTGGCCATCATGACAGTTCTCTCCGTCTGGGTGCTTTGCGGAAAAATTCAGCCACTCAGCCCACGAACCGCTTAGTAAGCTCAACGATAAATTGCATAGGAAATAATAATGAAATCTCTTGAAGGAAAAGTCGCCATCGTCACCGGCGGGGCACGCGATATCGGTCGGGCGGTATCGGAAACACTCGCGGCGCGTGGCGCCAAAGTCGTCGTTAACTACTTCAATAACGAAGCGACCGGTGCTGAGACCGTTAGCGCCATCGAAGGCAATGGCGGCCATGCGATTGCCATCAAGGGCGATATGACCACGGAAGCTGGCGTTTCAGCTCTGGTCAACGGCGCGATAGAAACCTATGGCAGCGGTATTGATATCGTCGTCAACAACGCGGGTGGTTTGGTTGCACGCAAAGCGCTTGCAGAGATGGACGTTGCGTTTTTTGAAAACGTCATGCGCCTTAACCTGACCAGCACTTTCCTTGTCTCGAAGATGGCGGTCGCACACATGAGCGAAGGCGGCTCGATCATCAATCTAGCATCACTCGCTGGTCGCGATGGCGGTGGCCCGGGTGCCGCTGCATATGCCACATCCAAAGGTGCTGTAATGACATTCACACGCGCACTCGCCAAGGAACTGGGGCCTTCCGGTATTCGCGCTAACTGCATTTGCCCAGGGATGATTAGCACGACGTTCCACGACACCTTCACCAAAGACGCTGTGCGCACAAACGTCGCAGGTTCAACACCATTGCGCCGCGAAGGCCAGGCTCAGGAAGTAGCGGATCTCGTCGCCTATCTTGCATCTTCGGAATCCAGCTTTGTCACCGGCACAAGTCTGGACATTAACGGCGGTTTGTACTTCTCTTAATTCCGTCGAAGCGATCGGTCGCGCTAGGTGTCTGCCGTCTGGCAGTCACTTGGCGCTGACTCGCAAAGACCCTGAAGCTGCGCATACTGCAACAACATAATCGTCTTGGCGTCTTTGATCTCGCCCGCGGTCACCATCGCCAACGCATCATCAAAGCCTAGCTCCAACACTTCGATGTGTTCCTGCTCATCATCCAGACCACCGCCCGAAGACACTTTCATCGACGCGTCGTATTGCGCGACAAACAAATGCAATATTTCAGTGACGGCGCCCGGTGACATATAAGACTCGAATACCTTTGTCACTTCGCTGACGCGAAAGCCCGTTTCTTCTTCGGCTTCTTTGCGAATGCAGTCTTCCGGCTCGTCGTCATCGAGTAAGCCAGCGCACACTTCGATCAACATCCCGTCGTCATTACCATTGACGAACGACGGCAATCGAAACTGGCGGGTGAGCACGACGCTGCGGG
Organism: Pseudomonadota bacterium; assembly: GCA_039815365.1. Classification (GTDB taxonomy): domain Bacteria; phylum Pseudomonadota; class Gammaproteobacteria; order Steroidobacterales; family Woeseiaceae; genus CALBPI01. The sequence goes on from JBCBZK010000019.1 coordinate 6,215, forward strand.
TAGTTGGGTCGTACAAAAGGACCGCAGCACCATTGCCGCGGTCATACACTTCTCTTTGTTGTTGCTGCCACGTGCCGTCGGGACGTTGGTAATCGAATGAACACTTATTGAGTGTGTACCAGTTATCGGATAACAGTGTCTTCTCAAGGTTTCTGATCTTGCTGGCCATTCTCGTCCCGTCGGCACGCGCCGCAACGCGCTGTGTTGAGTCGTGGCTTGATAGTGAGCCACTGCTCAAGAAACGGTATCAGAATTTCACAGCGGTAGGTGCCGAGCGACCGGTCTTTTCCCACCATCCCTGCTCTAACTCAATGGTTGCGTTCTGACCCGCTTTGTCGACTTTGCACATGGCGCGATAGCGGGTCGACTTCGCCTGCGTTGCACCTTTATGGCGGACAGTCATCCAAAAGGTCGTCTCATCGCCACTACTCATCACCGAGACACGTTTGATACGGGCCTTGCCTTCTTCCAGCTCCGACTGAATGGCTTGTTCACAGGCTTTTTCAAGCGTGGTCATTCTGGCTGCGTCCGCGGGTGCCGCGGCGCCGAGGAATATCATCATGGTGGCAAGTAGGGCTGTGGTTTTAACGATTGCGTTCATTGTCATCTCCTTGAAGGCGCGGGTTAGGGGGGTATTGCGCCTCGTTAGAAGACAGCCTATGGTTGCGAATACGCATCAGCAACGACATAAATGACAAATGGAAATGCAAAAATGCATGACTTTAATTGGGACGACGTTCGGATCTTCTTATCCATCGTCGAATACAGCTCTCTGAGCAAAGCCGCCGAGGCACTTGGCATCAACCAAAGCACGGTTGGTCGTCGCATATCGGCGTTAGAGCAACACTTGAAAGTAGCGCTGTTCGAGCGACAACGTGGCGCCCGATGGGTGCTTACCGCCGCCGGCGAACAGATGCTGAGTGCGGCGGAGTTGATGAGTGATAGCGCCAACACCATCGTGCGCGAAGTGGTGCGCAACAGTACCGAAGTGCGTGGCCATGTCACCGTTACCTGTGCAGAAGTGGGGGCACGCTACCTCACTGTGCCGGCGCTGGGACAACTGGCAGCGCGGTACCCCGACTTACACGTGTCACTGAACGTCAGCAATGACCTCGTCGATCTCACGTCGCGTGAGGCCGATGTAGCCCTGAGAATAGCTGAAAGCGTGCCGCAAGACATGTTGGCAACGCGTGTTTGCAGCGTGTCAATCGGCGTCTACGGAACACAGCATTGGTATGACAAATTCGTGGCTGGCGAACGTGCGTTGCCGCTAATCACCTGGATGAAGGACGGCGAGTTCGCCGGTATGTTCAGCCAGTTGATCCCGGACGGTGAGGTACGCTACCGCACGAACAACACACAAGCGATGCTGGGCTTTGCGCGGCAAGGGCTCGGTATCGCACCGCTGAGCTGCTACGAGGCGAACGAGTCACCAGAGCTCATACGCTTCGATATGTTTCCGCTGATGAAGGGCCCGGGCTTATGGGTATTGTCACACTCAGATCTGCGCACAACAGCGCGTGTGCGACTCGTGCGCGATGCGATGGTCGCAGAGCTCAAGAAGATTAAGCCGCTGATCGAAATTGAGCCGGAGGATGGGTGAATCGTCGACGCAAGCATCGAGAGGGTTCGCGTAGTATCGGACGTTAACTAGAAATGGATGGGCATGACTATGGGTAGAAAACTGGAGAACGCAAAGGCGCTGTATCTCGAAGGCATTCGCGATGGCAACGCGGAAGCCGCGGTGAAGCGCTACACCGGTGATCGCTACACCCAGCACAGCACCGGCGTCGCGGATGGTGTTGCTGGTTTTCTGGCGTTCTTCGAGCCTTTCATCGAACGCAATCCGGATCGTGATATCACCATTGTGCGCGGCTTTGAAGATGGGCAGTACGTTTTCGTACAGGCTTATCAAGAGCTCAATGGCGGCAAGGACAAGTGGATCACAACCGATTTGTTCGATACCGATGCTAACGACAAGATCATTGAGCACTGGGATGTGATTGGGTCGGTTGCTGCGACGAGCGTATCCGGGCATTCACAAATCGATGGTCCAACTGAAGTCACCGATTTGGAAGACACGGAACAGAACAAGGCCATTGTTACCGCGTTCGCCGAAGATGTTCTTAAAGGTGGTCACTACGATCGCGCCGCGAATTACATTTCGACACACGCGTACACGCAGCACAACCCGCAGATCGCTGACGGTATCGGCGGATTCACAGCCTATGTTGAGCAACTCGCGACGCAAGGTCTTGCCTTGCAGTACGACGACATTTTCAAGGTTGTTGGTCAGGGAAATTTTGCCGTGTGCTACAGCAAAATGTCGCTAGGCAGCGATCAATATGCCGTCTTCGATATTTTTCGGCTGGAGGACGGTTTGATTGTAGAGCACTGGGACAACATGGAAATGATCCTGCCCAAAGAACAATGGGGTAACAGCGGGAAGTTCTGAACGAGGCCGCAGGTGCCAGAGTCTTTGTAGCTACGTCGATCGCGTACCGAGCCGACTGGAAGTCAAAGACGCTGCAACGTTGTTTCGGACAATGTCAGCGCATGTTTCGATGCGCGTTCGACCCGATTACGCCCGAGTCGTTTTGCACGGTACAGCGCCCGATCGGCGCGCGCGACCATATCCGCCATATCTGCGTCTTCATCCGATAATTCGGCAACACCGAAGCTAGCGCTGATCGTCAACGGACGCTCACCGGAGACGACGGGGATCTCAATCGTCTCAGCGCGAATCAATTGCGCTGCTTGTTCGGCGGCGACAAGCGTTGTGTCCGGCAGCACGATCAGGAATTCCTCGCCGCCAATGCGTGCGACGACGTCATCCCCTTTGCGGTTCGCTCGCAATCGTTGCGCAAAATGCACCAGTGCCTGATCACCAACAGCGTGACCAAAACGATCGTTGATGCCCTTGAAACGATCCAGATCGGCAATGATCACTGACAGCGGACGCTCGGCGGCGGTCGCCTCCGCAAACGCTCGCTGCCCGAGACCCTCGTAGCCATGCCGGTTCAAAAGACCGGTGAGTTGATCGAGCACCGCCATACCCTTGAGTTTGCGCGAAGCATCGGATACGAACAGAAACAGCACTAGCGTGCCAATAACAATGTAGGCAATTGGCAACGTCAGCAATTCTGTATGTCGATGCGCCAGCATCGCCGACGCATCTGCGACTTGGCCAAGCCCATAGGCTTTGACGCCGGAGACGACCTGAACAACACCGACGAGGGTCAGACCCATGGCGAAGACGGTCTCGGTCGACGCGTTGTGTCTGTTGTATTGATACACCGCAAACGCGATTAACCATGCAGTGACTGCCGAGACAGCAGGTACAGCCGCCTGGCGCAAGCCGTCATGCGGTGACACTACCGTCGACCATAACAGCACGCCTATCCCGACAACCGCACAGGCAATGATGTAACGCAGCACCCGCACGCTATCGACGCGCACGCAGTGGCCCATCGATGCAAGAATGATTACTAGCAAGGCAAAAACCTCGGCAAGCAATTGCGTCAGCGATTGGCCAAGGACATCACTGCCAATGAGTTCAACAGCCCAACGACCCGTCGCTGCAACAAACGCAAGATGCCAGAAGAACGCGTAAGGTTTACGCAGATAAACGCGCCACGCGAAAAAGGACATCACCGCGTACATCAGGCTCGTCAATGTCATTGTCACGAACAGATAGACCGGCGAAGAGAGCATCATGAGCCAATGTGGACAACGAATAAGGCGATATTGTGCATGACAATCCCGAGGCATTATTGGACATAATTCACGCTTTTGCGAGCCGGTTAGCGCTTGAGTTAGTCTAGTAACGTCTATAGGACACGCATGGCGCCGTACCGTCCCGGCGCGTGTCCGAGGAGACTACAATGCTGACAAAAACGAGGTTGATTCGACTCTGCGCCGCACGTGAGCAGCTCGGGTGTATCGGTCATGCCGAGCGGTCAATCGACGACATCGCGCAAACGGCGGCTATCTCCCGGTATCACTTCATCCGTCAGTTCAAGGCTGTATTCGGAGAGACGCCCGTGCAATATCGCGCTCGGATGCGTTTGGATCGTGCCAAACACCTGTTGGTCCACAGCGAGATGTCAATAACGGACATCTGCATGTCTGTCGGGTTCACAAGTCTGGGTAGTTTTAGCACGCTGTTCACACAACGTTTCGGCAGATCGCCAACGCAGTTTCGTCAGCAGCTTCGCGGGTCTTCCAATGCGCTGTCGCCAGATTGCATGTCGTTGTTTCGAGCTGCGTGCGTGAGCAAATCGCAAATATCGAGAAGCGAGCGCTGACACGTTTGCGATAATCAAACGCTCCCCCAAACACTCCGGAAGCTCCTATGAAAATTAATATGTACAGCATCTTTGTAGAAGACCAACAAAAAGCGCTGGATTTCTACACGAACGTGCTCGGATTCGAGAAAAAGCAAGACATCCCGGTGGGGGAATATCGCTGGATGACGGTCGTCTCACCCGAGGGTGGTGATACCGAGTTGTCACTGGAGCCGAATGTAAACGCAGACGCGAACGTGTTTCAAAAGGCGATGTTCGAGCAAGGGATACCATTCACCGGTTTCGAAGTAGATGACCTCGACGCAGAATTCAAACGACTGACCGAGCTTGGCGTTGCATTCACCACGAAGCCAACGCCAGCGGGCGACGTCGCTATCGCGACCTTTGCGGACACCTGCGGGAATCTGATACAGCTCTACGAGCGTACCCCGGGCGAGACAGGTTGATCGCTGGACTCGCTTATTGAAAAATCGGATCCCGGAAAAAAACTAGCCGGTAATGCTACCGGCTAGTTTGGGTCAGTCATGTCTTGCGCTGGGTGTGCTTACGGCGAGCACCAACGATACAACGCAATAGACATCAATCAGGGCTGATAAGGCAAAGAAGAGTGATGCTGAATAATCCGCAACACACCTTCGGCATCTTTCTTGTAACCCCAGCTCTTGTCGACTTTGGTGACCTGGCCGTCTTTGTCGGTCATGATGACCCAACCCATCCACATTGCAACATCGCCTTCGATGAAACTCGCCGATGTTTCGGTGGTGACTTCGCGCCAGCCTTTGATACCAAAACCGCTATCCAGTGGGAACTTATCGTTGTGGCCAACAAAGTAAGACAACGCACCTTCTTTTGTCGGACGGAAGGTTTTCTCTCCGCTCGCCAACGTCGGCTTAAACAAGACTGGACCGAGGTTGTAGCCATAAGCGGCATCCAGAACACCGTCGGCGAGCGCTTTCGCACCCTCGATGCCGTCAGCTTCGTACGCTTTGGCAATAGCAATCAGTGCGTCGCCCCACGCCACTCGCGCGGCCTGTAAATCAGCTTCTGTAATAGACACGTAAACTCCTTATGACTCATACCCTAAAGCAGCTATGACGTTCTGGTTGAATTACGCCAGGGCGATCTCTCAAGACCTGCAGAATCTTGAATTCGACAGATCCACCACCAGGCAATCACAGCGATGAATAATCCGGATATGCTATAACATTCGGCCTCGGATCACACCTGCGTGGGTCGCACTTCAGGTGCGCTGTTGCGGTAAATGCAGATCGACGCTTTGCGTCCGCGATCGGCAACGTAGCGCGGTGTGGACGGACGTTTAGCATCAACGGTTTTCCCTTAGGTAATGCTCGGTTTTTCCTCTGGCACCGTTGACGCCATGAATATGATTTCGCTACCCGCTATCTAATTCGGGCTCTAAATCGAAAACTGACATCGACCGGACTGGTCTGCCCGTCCCGGACAACGCCCGACGGTGTAATTCTTAGAAAAGTAATAGCCGCGTCATACGGTGCAACTGGCGTATAACCAAAGATCGGCGCTGCGCCGACTGTGTTTGAGTATTCGATGTTTGCCGCAGTACAACAGGTAAGCCCCGAGGGTAGTGCTGAATTGTCAATAAATTCGACCGGGTTGCCTGAACCATCGACATCACCGGTGAACAAAATCAGTTGTTCCGGTATCTCATCTAACAAGAAGACGCTATTGACGTCGGTCTCCCCGCCAGTATTGGTCATGGTCAACGTATAGTCCACATCGCTACCGGGCAAAGAATAGCTTGGCGTTGCCACCGTTTTCGCAAACGACACAACAGGTAGCGTTGGAAACGCGGTGACGGTCATGTTGTCGAAGCCGCCCGACTCGTCGTTGCCACCTTGATTAACATCAGTACGCAACGTCAGTTGTAGTGTCGAGCCGGGATTGTTTACCACGATCTCAACGCGATGCAACTGGTCGAACCAAAACCGACCGGTACCAAACGCCAGCTCCTGTCTTGGAGTGAGCGGAGAGTGACTCCAGTCAACGTTACCGGTAGTGCCAGAGCGTGTCGCCTGTGGGTTGGGAAATGGCAGAGAGAAAATCTCAATGCCATCAATATCGATCTCAAAGCGATCGAAACCCCACCGGGCCGTATCATCCCAACTATCGAACCGATAGAAGTCGAAAACGATCTCGACTCGATCGCTCGATGCTGGAATGTTAAACGTTCTGCTCGTGCTATTCGGGTTGTTATCAAAGCGACCCAGGAATCGTGTGACGTCCGGATCAAAATCGGTATTGTTAACACTCCACCCGGTGACAGCTCCCTCAAAATCATCTTGGTAGACGACAACGGACTGAGCCGCCGCAGACGCAGCCGCCAATGACATCATCATGAACACAAAGCTGAGAAACAGAGTTCGCACGATCCCGCTACTTTTACTGCCATCTTATGGAATACGAAAGATAGCAATATCTGATGCGAAATAAGTTGTTCGATATCTACATTCCGAGCATAGAGCGCAATGGACACAATCGTTAACGCTGGCGCGCAGTATTTTGCTGACTGGCGGGAAGTCACGCGATAACGCCAGGTACTGCATAGTAAATCGCAATCATGGAGGTTTGCAGGCAGTACGCGATACCGTCAGAAAGAGAACAAATCAGCGATGATCTGCCAATTCGCAGGACCGCATGCTAGGCTCCTACCGAATGTCCGAAGAACCCGACAAACTGGACACCGCCGACAATGCAGGGCCAGACTCAGTGCCTGAACCGGACGCGCTGAAGAGCCTGCGCGATCGCACTGATGAGCTCGAACTCATCATCTCGAGTTTAACGATCTTCGCACTCATCACGGTACCGAGCTGGCTCTTCGAAGCGCTGTCGCAAACCTACACGCACTTGTCCGTCAGCCTGGCGATTGCCGGCATGCTAGCCACCACGATCGTCACCGGCATCTCCTATGGGCTGGCCGCGTGCTTTATCGTCCACCTCATGGTCAGGGCTTACTGGGTCGGGCTGATTGGCCTGCGTACCGTGTTTCCCGAAGGCATCGATTGGAACAGAACGCCGTTTATTGGCCCACTGACCAAAGCACATTATCGCGAAACACTTCCGGATCTTGAGACGGCGACCCAAAAAGCAGACCGACTTGCCTCGTCTTTGTTCGCAGTGATCAGCCTGTTGACGTTAGGCACACTGTGGCTCGGTGTTGTCTTCATGATCGTGCTGGTCGGCAGTGGCTGGATTGGCGCCCAGTTTGGCTTAACTAATGCTGCCCTTGGCATTGCGACTGTCGTGCTGATAGCCGTCTTTGTCGGTATGCCACTGTTGCTGTGGTTACTTGATGCCTTGCTCGCAAGACGGTTTCAACGCTTGCGAGAGAACGCTGTTTTTGCGGCGATCATCCGATTGTTAGGCCGCCTCTACGGTGTTGTCTACCCGCAGCGATTAGTGTTGCCGGTGCAGCTGACCCTGCAAAGTAATACGCGACCTATCATGTTCTACATTGCACTGACGCTGAGCATTGTCGCTATTGTCAGTGTAGGCAATGCGCGACTGACTGGTTGGCGGTCGTTCACGCTATCCAGCGAGTTTACGTATCTCGACAACAATGACGTCATCAGTGGTTTTCGTAGCACGTTCTACGAGGACATGAATGGGCGCGAGGATCGTTTTCGCGGATGGCCAAGAGTGAACAGCTTTACCCAAAAAAGCGGTTTCGTATCGCTGTTCTTACCTTACCAACCCTTAAGGGACAATTTGATTCTCGACGGCTTGTGCGCCGGCTCCGATGATGACGAGAACCCAGCAATCTGCCTGCGTCGATTGTGGTCGGTCAGCATCAATGATCGCGTCGTTGCAATGGATGGGTTCATCATTGCAGAACGCATGGATCTCAAAATGCGCGGACTGATTGGCCTGGTGCCAATGACAGGTCTTCAACCAGGCATGCACCGCATTGAAATCACATGGAACCCTGAAGCTGATGAAGACGATATCCCGGTGGATGATCGTTACAGCGAGGCACGCCGAATATTCAGCATTCCGATTGCATTCTCGCCAGATATTGAAAGTACGTTGCCTGAAGTAACCGCCAACAACGCCGACGTGGATAATGCCCCAAGAGATCAGTAGCGGTTCGGGCGGCTACGCGTACACATCAAGTTCTCAGCGAGTACGCCGATATATTCTTATGTAAACCTCTAGTCAACGCATCGAACGGACTCGAACAGGTTAATTGCTGGAGGATCAGCGCCTAGATGAAGATTTCGAAGAAACTGTCCATCATCGTGGTGCTGACCATCATCGAGGTGAGTATTACGATAGGCGCCGCGTTCGAGATTTCGAAGGGCGCGAAATTCCATCAATTGAATGTCCTGCACCTCAAATACAACGCAGTATTTTCAAAAGCACTCGTTAATATTCGCGATGGCGCCGAACTTGACCCGAGCGAGTTAACGACGGTGGTTGAGAACATTCGCCAACAGCCACTCGATTGTCTAGCGCTTGTGAATGGACTTGACGCGTTCATTATGAAACGAATCAAGACGCACTATGCGTTAGGCGTTTGCGAATCGGACCTGAGAGTCGCCAATGGCGCTTTGGCAGCGATCGATGAATATCGCGTCAACGGCATCAATAGAGAAACACTACTAGCCCAACTCAGCATTGCCGAGAAAGATTTTCATGCACACTCCGCTGAATTTGAAGCCCCGATAGCAAAAACCGTTACCTTTATTTTGCGATCGCTTATTCCCGCCATCATTGTCATCTCTGTATTTAATATTGCGCTTATCACGTACCTGTCAAAGACGATCTCCTCGTCAATCAGAAATGCGATTGAACTGCTCCGACACAGTGAGTCGACGCATCAGACCAACGAAAGTGTGACGCAACAAATCTCCGGCGAACTTGGCGAGTTACTGCTCGTCGCCAGAGAACGAATCCACAGCGACATAATGAACCGCGAGCTCAGCGAACAGTTGGAGAGTGAAGTTGTAAAAAGGACAAAGAAGCTATTGGCGGCGAATGCTGATCTTGCCGAGTTTGCTTATCGCGCATCACACGACTTAAAAGCACCACTATCGTCAACCAAGGGACTGGCAAAATTCATCGGGCAGGATATCGATAGCGGCAATCTTGATGAAGCAAAAGAAAATTCGCAGAAAATCTGCGTGCAGATGGGAAAACTAGAAAAACTTGTCGTCGATATACTGTCTCTCACGCGTGCTGACCTCGGTGCTAGCGAGAAGGAAGCGATAGATTTTCACGAACTCATTCGTGACATTAAGGCTCGCGTATTTCCCTTCGGTGATGATGCCGATTTCCAAATAATGGAGGATATCGATATTCAGACACCGCTCATCGCGGAAAGAGCGCGCATAGCTCAGATTCTTGAGAACATACTCTCTAATGCCATCAAGTATAGAGATGCCAGTAAGAATCAGCAGTACGCCAAAGTCCGGCTCGTTGAAGAGGCAGACGCGTACTCGTTAACAGTGCAAGACAATGGCATTGGTATACCGAGCTCTCGAAACGATGACGTATTCAAAATGTTCAAGAGGTTCCATCCTGATATTGGCGAGGGCACGGGACTGGGACTGTCGATTGTGAAAAAACACGTGGATTTCTTACAAGGAAAGATCAGTTTTAGTTCATCAACTGGCGGAACGACTTTCGCGGTTCATATACCCAAACAGGAATAGCTCAATGGCGACTGCATCTGTACTTATCGTCGACGATAATGAAGTGGATCGGTACATACTACGGCGACTGTTAGACGAGACCTCTTACGATTTCAAGATATTTGAAGAGGCGGATGGGAGCACCGCTCTGAAGTTCCTTGCAGACTACGATGTCAACAAGGCCAAATATCCTGACCTGTTTCCGCCACTCGTCATATTTCTTGATATCAACATGCCAATCATGACGGGCCCCGAGTTCCTGAACGAATTCGGAAAACTACGACGTCAAATATATGCAAACTCGTGCGTTGTCATGATGTTCACATCGTCTGACAGACAAGACGATATCGACGAAATGTTGCGTTTTGACTTCGTTGGAGATTATCTGGTTAAAGGCTCGTTTGATGCTGATGAACTTGCCCGAAGAATCGATTCCATAACATCTGGAACTTAGTTTGGCGGGTTTCGGTGGTTACCCATAATAAAGTTTCGAATTGGGACTCAGTCGAATCAAGTCTTTCGGTCTCGTCTATTCGAGACTTGGGCACGTAACGATTTGAACTCGACCTCCTGGCGCCTCGTTTTTTGAGATTCCGAACAGTAAAGTTTTGAACAGCTTCCGGCTTGAAGGGCGGCAATCGACCACAACCGGGCGCTCAGCTACGGCCATTTTGGCTCATCGTTATCGGTCCAAACGCAGAATACGTCTATGAAGTACAAGGCATCCTCGTCAAACCAAAACGACAGACCTTGAGCGTCGACGTCCATCCACTCCTGAACAGAACCGTCATCGTGAATACACCCATTCGCTTCTGAGATGGATGCATTCAACCGATTCACAATGACCCACTCAATTTGTTCCTGGTTATGGCCTGAGAGGCCGCCCCACGGTCTGACCGCATGTGTGACTATGCGCTTGCGATTGTACTGGCCCTCAGTTCGGAGCCACCACCTGACATTCTCAAGTTGTCGCGGACGGCTTCGCGCCAGAACAAGGGGTTCAAACCAATGATGCGAACAAACTTTGGCTTTGCTCCATCAAGATTACTGCGAAGACGAGACCGGACCGCCGGGCTCAACCGGTCATACGGCACTTGCTCCTCGAGTGTCACGGCGGCACTCCATCCCTGCTCCAGGTGATCCAGGCAACGAAGTAGCGGTTCGTTCCTGTCCTCGTCGGTGTCATAGGGGAACACCAAACAGGTCACCCGATCAATCTCGCAGCGACGCATTCGCATTGCATCAAGCAAGTCGGGAAGGGTACCAAACTCCGTCAAGCATTCATGAACCTCAACCGGAGCGACCTTTACTTCACCAAAGGTCCGACCGAAAACGTGATAGACACTTGGATCATCCCAGTCCTTTATGAATTGCAGATCTGACATGGTGAGGGGCTTGTCGATATAGAGCGCTCCTCGCCAAGTCGAAATCGAGAAAATAAGGACTTCGATCAGAAGAGCAAAGGCGAACGCGATACCGTCCATATACGATACATCTACCTCGTCACTTTCGCTCAAGACACTCATTGCAATGCTGGACAGACGCTGAGTTGCCCTTGCAAAGTTCTGCTCAATGTCACCAGGGTCTTGGAAGTCAGGAATATGGGCGGTGACGATGCTCCCACGGTCACCTTCCAACGCAATAAGGTCTTGATAGACAGCCTGGAGTCCCATAGTCAGCAAGTCATCGTGGCAGACTGCCGTTTCGCCAGCGATCTGTGCTCCACTACCGACAAGTTGAATTAGCCCCTGTACGTCAGACACGAGCGACGACAACTTGGTGCTGTTCATTGAAGACTGGAAGGACCGAAGCTCGCGCTCTACACCAAGTGCAATTCTGCCGTCCCACAGTGTACGGGCGGTCCTCGCCTCAATTTGGTAAGCATCGCCCGCGATGCCGGAAAGTGTCACAACGTACTTGTCACGCAATCCTGCCCTTCGTCCTCTCCCGAGACCGGTGGACAGATTTCCGCAGGTCCCACCCAGTGCTACTTCGCGGTCGTACTCGTCCCTAGCGTAGGCTTCGAGGCGCTTGATCTTGGAGGAGACCCGCTCGAACTGCGCAGGCCACGAAGAAAACTGGGCAATCATCGAACCGAATCTGTCCTTATTGACTTCTTGTGCATCGATGTCGGCGAAGAACACGCCAAACCAGAACACGAAGGCCATTACGATGCTGTACGCGCACGTCAGCGCGTAGATAAACCAAGAAGAGACGCGCTCTTGACCGAGGTCACCGTGGATCTTCGAGAGGCTGACAATCAGCAACGCCTGAAAGACGATCGTCACAATGGCAGCTAGGACTGTTGGACTGATGTGCTGACCGAGAGCGCTAGTGATTAGGAAGCCCTCAAAGCCTACGAAAGAGGCTGTTACGCTCAGCGACGAAAAAACGAATAAAAGCGCAATCTTTACTGTCTTCATCTGCTTAACTTTCCTGGCAAGCATCAGTAAGTTCGCGAGCAAGTCTTGCGGAATTGTATCAGTCACTTCTTCCCCCCATTAACGCAGCGTTCTACTCACCATAAGACTTCAGTAGAAATAGTCACGGTCGAAAAAAAGGTTTTCTTGCTAGCGGCAGCGATGCGATGGGTAGTGATGCGGAAGGATGTAGAGTGGTTTTCTAGACAGTTTGGGTGGTTTCGATTGGTTTTGTGTACACTTGCGATCAGCAACTGTGATTGGTTCCGTGCACTCCTCGGGGTATTGCTTCTGGTTAACCACTGGTTGTTGAGAATAAAAAGACGAAAGGAAGCTAGACACCGTGGAAGCGCGAGACTCTGATTCGGGACTGAAAGCATGGAGCACCGAAGGCACTAACTACCTAAAGACCGGCAAGGCTCAAATTCAAGCTAACCAAATTCTGCTGGTAACTGATGAGAAACTGGCCGAGTTCGACGAAGATACGGAGGACACTCGACACATATTGGTGGGGGCTCGGGGCACCGGCAAATCACTATCGCTCGCTCGGAAATCGGTGCTATTCCATAGTGATGATGGGTACACCGTAATTCCGAGTAGTCATCCCTACTATATTCAACTGCAAACCAAGATCGACGTCAGCTCGGTCGAAGGAGCGTTCCAGTTTTGTAATCACCATTGGTGGCAGCAGGCGTGGAAACTAGCCACAGGGCTGATTTTTTTTTACTCGATACACAGGCGTTCTTTTGATGACGGTTTCATTGGCAAGAAGCTGGTGTCGAAGAAGAGCGACTCCGCGCACGAATTTTTTAATACCGCGGGCGAGCGGATTCACAAAGCGTTGCCGCACAGAGAACCACTAACCGCGGTGTTACAGGAAATTGTTCGCAGGAAGTACACGCTCGAGACCTGCATGGAGTGGTTCGATAGATACTTGAGAGATGAACTCCTCGCCACTAGCGACCACTGTTTTGTGATGGTGATTGATCAGATTGATGAGGCGCTCACAGAGCACAGGAAACCGAGACAGTCTGATAGCCGGTTCCAGCAAAGCCCTTGGGAGGCGGCGCAGACTGGCATTATCGACGCAAGCTTGGATGTTAGAGATGCCACAGCCGGACGTTGCAAAATCATAGCGTCGGTTCGCGCAGAGGCATATCGTAGTTATGAAATCGTCGGTTCCAAGCAATCACAGCAAGCGAGCGCGTTTTGCATAGAGCTCAGGTACGAGCGAGCTATGCTGACAGAGATATTTCAACAAAACGTCGCGAGAACCAAATCTAAACGACTTTTCGACTCAAAGCGTGACGATCCCGCAGAGCAGTTTTTTGGACGGACGAAGTATCGACACCAGTACGTACCGATCGCTGTCGAGCACCCAGTTGATTGGATCATTAGACACACTTTTGCAAGCCCAAGGGAGCTCGTTTACATCGGCCAAGAAATTCATCAGAACATAGAGCCAAAAAACCGAGTTATCCGTGCGGAACTATCTACAGTATTAAATAGCGCTGCTAAAACTGTCTTCGGAGACTTCAAACGTGAGCTAGTGCCGTCTTGGGATACGGAGATGGACGCATTCATCAAGAAACTACCGCGCAACGTACTCTGCCGCGATACTGTTGCAATGCTAGGAAAGGATGGGCTTGAGGAGACATCAGCGTCCCTAGCTTATCTATATGACAACGGACTCCTTGGCGTTCCGGCGCCAAAACCGGGAGATCCGTCTCGCTGCACTTTGGAATTCCTTGGAATCAAGCGCAGAGGCCGCAACAATGCATTGCCCGATTCCAATTACTTCGTGTTACACCCTGCGATGTACGGAAGCATCCTCGAAGGTCGGAGTGATCACAATTTGTTTCACTACAGTGGATTTGTTGTTGGCGATGGCCTGGAGTGCCCACAAACCTTGGTTTCTCCTAGAGTCGTTGCTGACTTTGACTACAGAAATCTCAAAATGCATGTCAGCCTTTTCGGTGACAACAACTCGATCTCTCCAAGTGAAAGTGAGCGAGCGGAAAACCGACTTGCTGCACTTTCCTCGGGACCAGGCGACAACGTTGCAGGGCCGCTGTTTTATGGAATTTTGGTAGCAACGGCAATCTGCAAGCGCGAATCCGTTAGCGTAGACGAGACTGTCGACGCCCTCGGCACACTGGTTCGATGGAAGTACGTAAAAGATACCTACGGCAACGCTAAGAATCGTAAACCCACGCAGGACTACTTTAGGTCAGAACTTAGCCAACCGACCTCCGACAAGCGACACTGTATTCAGTCTCTACGAACGCGTCTAAAAGCTTCGCAGTCGGGCTTAAAGCTCGACATATCAAATGGACAGTTTGCACTTGAAGGAGTCTCGTGGAACGAGATCCTAATCAATGTGGTTTAGGACTTCCCGAATGGAAAACTGGGCTACAGTGATTGGATCCTAGCTTCTTTGCACCTCATCGTCTGACGTCCGTCTGAAAGACTGAACAGAAGTAAATTACCTGTCACGTCGGTTTGACCTCCTCCCTAACAACTGGACCGATCTCATTTTTGAGTCCGGCCGATTCACGTCCCCTGATGGCAGGGAGAAGAGGCAGGATGAAGAAACCAAAATACACCGAAGAGCAGACTGCGCTTGGGCTGCGCTGATCTTCCCCCTTCAAGGTTGCCACTTGAAGAGAGATAAAGCATCGTATCAAGC
Source organism: Pseudomonadota bacterium (assembly GCA_039815365.1). GTDB lineage: Bacteria > Pseudomonadota > Gammaproteobacteria > Steroidobacterales > Woeseiaceae > CALBPI01. The sequence continues at coordinate 21,300 of JBCBZK010000019.1, forward strand.
AGCCTGCTTTTCGAGTACGGCAGCCGCCTGACAATCGAGCGAGCTGTACGACCGCTCATGGCTGTAGCGTTGGTGTCACGCTCTTGCGACCAAATCAACATTTCCAACGGGCTGAGTACACCTAGTTACGAATGCTCTCCTAGGTGAGAGTGCTCAACTCTTTATTGGACTGTTCAAAGTTTTGTTGTGGGCAACCATTCGGCCGTCACCGGCCTTGATCTCACTCCACCGTGACACTCTTCGCCAAATTACGTGGTTGATCTACGTCGGTGCCTTTCAGCAGCGCAACGTAGTAAGACAACAGCTGCAGCGGCACTGTATAAACAATCGGCGCGATCAAGCGATCTGCGTGTGGCATTGAAATTACTTTGATGCCTTCTTCGTTCTCCAAACCTGTTTTACGGTCGGCGAAGACATACAACTGACCGCCGCGAGCGCGCACCACCTGCATGTTCGATTTCAACTTATCCAACAACTCATTGTTCGGTGCAACAACGACCACTGGCATCTCATCATCGATCAGCGCCAGCGGGCCGTGTTTCAATTCGCCCGCAGCGTACGCTTCTGCATGAATATACGAGATCTCTTTCAGCTTCAGCGCACCTTCCATCGCGATCGGCCACATCGGACCGCGACCCAGGAACAGCGTGTGATGTTTTTCCGCGAAATCTTCAGCGATGTGTTTGAGCAGCTCATCCATCTGCAGCGATTCTTCCACTGCCGACGCAACGTGGTACACGTGCGACACTAACTCTTCTTCGCGCTCATCGCTCATGCCGCGATGGCGCGCCAGCATCAGTGTGACGAGCAGCACCGACAACAACTGCGTTGTAAATGCTTTGGTACTTGCGACGCCGATTTCCGGGCCTGCATGCGTCATCATGACAAGATCAGATTCGCGCACCATCGAGCTGTGCGCGCTATTGCAGATCGTCAGCGAGCCGATGTAACCCGACTCCTTGGCGATTCGCAGCGCCTCCAGCGTATCTGCCGTTTCGCCCGACTGTGACAATGTGACAAACAGTGTGTTGGGCGGCACGACCACTTTGCGGTAACGATATTCGCTGGCGATCTCAACCTGACAGGGAATACCGGCGATCGACTCCAACCAGTATTTGCCAACGCTCCCTGCGTGATAACTCGTGCCACACGCAATGATATGAATGTTCTCAACTTTGGGTAGCAACTCCGACGCACGCGGGCCGAGTGAATCAGGCAACACGCGATTGTTGCCAACGCGACCGTACAACGTATCTGCCAAAGCCGCCGGTTGCTCGAAGATTTCCTTCAGCATGAAGTGACGGTACGGGCCTTTCTCGGCGGCATCACTGGTGATCTGGGTTTCGTGAATGTCACGTTCCACACGATTACCGTCGACATCAAAAATACGCACTTCGGTACGCGTGATTTCAGCGAGATCACCTTGCTCAAGGTAGATGAAGCGTTGGGTTACTGGCAGCAATGCCTGGATACCGCTGGCGACAAAGTTCTCGCCGATGCCCAGACCGATCACTAACGGACTCGCAACTCGACTGACCACAATGCGATCGGGGTCTTCGCGATCAACGACGAGCAAGGCATAAGCGCCTTCAAAACGGTGCGTTGCTTCGCGCATCGCTTCAACCAGTGTCTTACCCGACTTCACGTGATCATGAATCAGATGGGCTGCCACTTCCGTGTCTGTCTCCGAGCTGAACGCGTAACCCTTGGCGAGCATCTCTTCTTTGATCGGCTGGAAATTCTCGATCACACCATTGTGGATGACGGCAATTCGATCACCGGACAAGTGTGGATGTGCATTGCCTTCCGTGACACCGCCGTGCGTTGCCCAACGAGTATGCGCGACACCAATGTTGCCCACCATCGGGTCAGCATCAAGCTTTTGGGTCAGGCCAGCGACCTTGCCAACGGCGCGTCGCAAACCAATGCCACCGTCTTTTTCCAACACGGCAACACCGGCGGAATCGTAACCGCGATACTCAAGTCGGCGTAAACCTTCGACCAGAATAGGGACGACGTTGCGCTCCGCAATGGCACCAACAATTCCGCACATATCGTTCTCTCCATGCGTCGCTTCATCGACGCGGGCAGTCATCTACTGCCATTTGTTGTTCTGTGATCCCAGGCTGGATCTATTTCGGTTTTTTCACCGGCCGTTGCCAATTCTTGATACTGGTTTGGCGCGCACGCTCCAGCGTTAACACGTCATCCGGCGCCGGCTTGGTAATCGTCGACCCAGCGCCAATGGTCGCGCCGCTGCCGATGTTGACCGGTGCGACCAATTCAACGCCGGAACCGATAAACGCACCATCACCAATGACCGTTTGGTGTTTGTTCGCGCCATCGTAATTACAGGTGATTGTGCCAGCGCCCACATTCACATCAGCGCCGATGGTCGCGTCCCCGATGTAAGTCAGGTGATTCACTTTGCTACCCACACCAATATGACTTTTCTTGATCTCAACGAAGTTACCGACTTTAGCGCGCTCGGAAAGATCGCTGCCCGGCCTTAGTCGAGCGTACGGGCCAATGTTGCAGGCAGCGCCCACGCTGGCCGACTCAAGCACGCAATTGGCAAGCACAACTGTGTCGTCGCCTATGGTCGAGTCAGTAACCACACAATTAGGACCGATCTGCACACGATCACCGAGCGTAACGTCACCAACAAACACGGCGTTAACATCGATGAATACATCGCGACCCGTCGTGACCTGACCACGAATATCCACTCTTGCCGGATCGGCAACACGCGCACCGGCGCGCATCAGCACATCAACGGCGCGGCGCTGATAGACGCGCTCAGCAGCCGCAAGTTGCACCCGATCATTGATACCCATGATCTCTTCGAAACCATCGGCTTGAATGCCTTCCACCGAAACACCATCGGCAACCGCCAAACCGACGATGTCTGTCAGGTAGTACTCACCTTGAGCATTCTGGGGTTGCAGTGCATCGAGCCAGCCACACAGTTGTTTTGACGGAACGACAAAGACACCCGAATTAATTTCACGAACGGCGAGCTCTTCTGGCGAGCCGTCCTTTTGCTCTACGATCTTCACAACGCGGCCATTCGCATCGCGCACGATACGCCCGTATCCGGTCGGGTCGTCCATCGCAACGGTCAGGACACCAACGGACGTCACTGCCGTGTCGTCAATCAGGCGTTGCACAGAAGCGCTCGTCAATAACGGCACATCGCCACACAACACCAACACACGCGCATCGTCTTCAATCTGTGGCATCGCTTGCTGAACGGCGTGGCCGGTCCCCAGCTGTTCTGCCTGCAGCGCCCAACCGAGCTCAGGGGCGGGAAAATGCTCACGAACCAAATCTCCGCCATGACCATAAACAACCACGGTTTTGGCGGCATTCAGCTGCGTCGCCAAGTCCAGCACGTGAGCGAGCAACGGCTGACCGGCCATGGGTTGTAGCACTTTCGGGATGTCCGAGCGCATGCGGGTGCCCTGACCTGCGGCCAGCACAACAACAGCGATAGGCGTTGATTTGTCAGTCATCGGCGTATGATACCGCAAGCGTCATTTGATTCGTGTGATAGGGCGCACGTAGCATCATGGGCATGTGTCGCATTCTGACCAATCCACCAGGCTTTGCAGCCGCGGTTTTCCTGATCCTGACGCTAACCGCGTGCGATCGACGTATCTACGTGCGTGACGGCGTCACGGACGGTGACCGGTTCTCGCTGCCGTTCTTGATCGAGACTGACAACAATCCGGTGACAGGCAGCTGGATTGCTTACAGCCTGGATCGGAGTTTTTGTCAGCTGGAGCACGGTGGCGACAATCCGGCACGTTACTCGAGTTTCGACTGCGAGCTGAGCGCGCGCGACGCGCTCGTGACCCGATGGAGCGAAATTGGCGGCGTAGCGGTTGATGAGGCGTCTGACGCTGACGCGGCTTATCTTGATGCGCTCACGCGTGTGAACAATGCGGGTTTTCTGCCCGAATACACATGGCATTATCTCAAACGCCGGAATTGGCGGCGACCAGACACACTTCGGCTCGACGCGTTTGATGGGTGGCGTCGTGACGCACTTTCGCGGCACAAAGCACAGACGAAAATCATCGGGTCGTGGGGATTTGTGCCAACTGAAGACGCTTTATAAAGCTACCCGACGTCGCGGACGAAATGAACGATCTGTGCGGCACAATCGCGAGCGCTAGCCTGGAGTAGCAGATGTGGCCCAGGCACGGTGATTTCGCGAAGGTTGGGAATGCCTTCGGCAAGACTCGCGGAGAACCGGCGCCGCACGACGCGATCATCTGCCGCATGCAGTAGCAGGACTGGCTGAGTAATGTTTGAGAGCTGCAGGGTCGCATCCATATGCGTCAACGCGGTAATCCGACTTTCCATGACAGGCGCATCCACATTTCGAACGACATTGACGATGTCGCGGATAAGCCCGATATCGCGCACACCGTTCAGGCAAAACAGCCGCAAGACTTGCTCGCTGACCGCGGGTAGGGTTAACGATGCGAGCCGCAATTTCTGCGCGAGCGATATGATCAGCGCTAACGGTGGTTTGGCAAAGGTCGCTGACAGCACGCCAGCGACGATAGGAACGTCAGGATCAGCCATCACCTCGACAGCAAGCGGACCCGAAAACGACTCGGCGATCACGATCGCGGGGCCATTGTCACGGCAGAAGGCTTTTATTTGAGAGATGTAGCCCGCGACATCTTTGTGGTTGTCGTAGGCGACCGGTAAACAGCCGCACGATGTGCCGATCGCATCGATCAATGGTTGGAACAACAAGCCGCTACCGTCAAAGCCGGGCAACATGATGACACTGGGCGTTGTCATGAAATGGTTCTTTTGCTTATCTGCCGCAACCTGCAGGGTACCAGATCAGCTCACCGCCAGCGTTAGCCCGGACCATCCGCGTTAGTGTGACGCACTTATCAAAGTAGCCGACACAGCGCTAACGTGTGTGCGGCTGATCACGTCGCTTAGCCTGCGCGATCGTGCATAATTCGTACTTTATGGTGAATCGGCTCGGCGATGAAATTTCTGTCCTTGGATAACCGCATACTGTTTTATCTCGTTCTCGGGCTGTTTGTTGCGCCAATTTGGGTTGTCGATTTGCCGCCATTCATCGATCTGCCTCAACATATGGCGCAGGTAAACGCGTTCCGGCTGTTGCTTGCCGATGATCCGATGTTTACCCAGATGTTCGAACTCAATTGGTTCACGCCGTACTACATACCGCATTTGCTGCTGTATGCACTCAGCAGTGTCCTGCCTCTATTAGTCGCCGCAAAACTGCTGCTGTCAGTATCTGTCTTTGTAACGCCACTTGCCGTGGCGCGACTGCTGGAAACGTTGGATGAGGACTGGCGGCTCGCATGGCTGACGATCCCCAGCGCGTTTAGTTTCAGTCTCTATTGGGGCTTTCTGTCCTTTGTCGTCGCGATCCCGCTTGGAATCTATCTCTTGGTGCTTACCGTTCGCTATTGTGAATCACCGAGCTTGAGCCGCGCGGTTGCTATCGGCGGACTCAGTCTGGCGTTGTTTTTTACGCACCTGCTGGCCCTCGGTTTGTGCGCGGCGATTGCGCTGGCTTACCTGCTGGGCACTCACTACAAGAAACCACTCACACTGGTAAAGCTCAGCTTGCCTTATGCAGTCCCGCTGCCGTTGATCATCACCTGGCTGCTCAGTGCGCAGACCTGGGAGACGCTGCCTCAAGAGACTGAAATCTACTGGGATTCGCTGCTCGTTCATTTGCATTTTATGGCGATGGCGCCGACGGGCATCGACTTGTTTATCCCGACGGCGAGCTTCGTCATGGGGTTTTTGTTTTTTGCGTTGCCCGGCATTTTGGGCTACTCGTTAACCCGAAAGCCGGAACGTTGGCTCGCCATTGCGTGCATGCTCGTGATTTTCTTTGCGTTCCCTTCCGGCGGGATGGATAGCGTATTTCTGTACATTCGTTACGGCGTTTTTCTGATGCCGGTATGGTTGCTCGCCTGGCAAAAACCGATCAACGGTGCATTGCGATTCACATGGGTGCCGCTGCTAGTCATTATCGCTGTAGGTACTTTTAACGTCATACGATTTGACGCGTTTGATGATGACACCGTGTACTTCAAATCGATTGCCGCCCAGATCCCACCGCGTACGCGCGTGCTGAGCATGGGTCATGAGTACATGAACGGTAAATTCCAGGGACCGGTACTGCTACAGTTCGGCGCCTATCACCAAGCGTTCAAGGACGGAATCTCCGACTTCAACTTCGGGTTCTATTTCAATCAACTGGTGCGCTACAAGCTTGAAAGGCTACCCACGTACAATCAGGATATTCAAATCAGGCCAATGCTTGAAGACTGGGAATCCTATAGCGGTGACGACTACGATTATTTTCTCGTCTATGACGTTCAGGATATCAGTCACGTTTTGTTCCGCGGTCATGAGGATGACGTTGAGCTTGTGGCTCAGACGGGGCGCTGGTGGTTATTCAAGAACACCAGCCGGGCAGGGCAAATAGCAATGACGGATGTGGCGATAGAGAACTAATCATCGGAGACTGGCAAGTCACCCGACGGCAACGTCACTTGCATGACTCGATCGGTTTGCGCTGCTGTACCGAGTAAGAAATCGATACTACCGACGTCAACGAAACCCTGTTTTTGGTAAAAACGTATAGCTCTGGGGTTGTTCTCCCAGACACCTAGCCATAAGGTCGACGCGCCTAGCGATCGAGCTTGTGCCAAGACGCGTTGCATCAGATCACGCGCGATGTGCGTTCCGTGCCATGGTGCGTCGACATAGAATCGATGCAACTCAATCGCTGCGCAAGACGTCACGCACTCAGGCGCATGCCGATCACGTAACGACGCGTACGCGATCAAATCAGCGCCTTGCTCCATAAGAATCACGCGCCCGGTTGGGTCTTCGATGGCTGCAGCCTGCTGCTCAAGCAACATGGACTGACCCAGATAGGACTGCATATCTGCATCAGTGTTATCCGCAGCGAAAGCAGAAACGAATGTCCTGCGCGCGAACGCGTGCACTTGCTGTGCATCATCCAAAGTAGCGATTCGGAACTCAGGCCTCGCTACTGACATCAGGCAATCGACCTAACGTTTGCCTTTGAGACGCTGTGCTGCACGGTAACGGGCAGTTGCTTCTGCCAATTCACGCTGCGCGCGCTGCAAGTCAGTCGTTTCGGACGCGCCGGCGAGTGCCGCTTCAGCCGCCTCGCGCGCTTCGAGCGCAGCAGCTTCGTCAAGCTGATCATCCCGCAATGCGGTATCAGCAAGAATGGTCACCATGTTTGGCTGTACTTCGATCATGCCGCCGGTGATGTAGAAAAAGTGCTCTTCGCCTTCCAGGCCTTGCACACGCACCTCTCCAGGTCGCAATGTCGTCAGCAATGGTGCGTGACGCGGCGCGATACCGATTTCGCCAAGCGTTGCTGGCGCGAACACCATGCCTGCGTCTCCGGAGAAAATCTCGCCTTCCGCCGAGACAATGTCGACCTGCAAATTGGCCATAGTTTAGCCCTGCATACCTTTGGCTTTCTCGACCGCTTCCTCGATCGAACCGACCATGTAGAACGCTTGCTCTGGCAAGTGATCGTAGTCGCCGTCGACGATACCTTGGAAACCACGGATCGTGTCTTTCAGCGAGACGTACTTACCTTCAGCGCCGGTGAACTGCGCCGCGACGAAGAACGGCTGCGACAAGAAGCGCTGGATTTTACGTGCGCGTGTCACTGCTTGTTTTTGTTCCTCTGACAACTCATCCATACCCAGAATCGCGATGATATCCTGCAATTCTTTGTACGTTTGCAGTACAGCCTGGACAGCACGTGCACAGTTGTAATGCTCTTCACCAATCACGTTCGGATCAAGCAAACGGCTGGTGGAATCCAGCGGATCTACCGCCGGGTAAATACCGAGCTCAGAGATCTGACGCGACAATACGAGCGTTGCGTCCAAGTGAGCGAATGTTGTTGCAGGCGACGGATCGGTCAAATCATCCGCGGGTACGTAAACAGCCTGGAACGATGTGATCGATCCGGTTTTCGTCGAAGTAATGCGCTCCTGCAATACACCCATCTCTTCTGCCAGTGTTGGCTGGTAGCCTACCGCCGATGGCATACGACCAAGCAGTGCCGATACTTCAGTTCCGGCAAGCGTGTAGCGATAAATGTTATCGATGAACATCAATACGTCGCGGCCTTCATCGCGGAAATATTCCGCCATCGTCAAACCTGTCAACGCAACACGAAGACGCGCGCCCGGAGGCTCATTCATCTGACCGTAAACCAACGCCACTTTATCGAGAACGCCGGCCTCTTCCATCTCGTAGTAGAAGTCATTACCTTCCCGAGTACGCTCACCGACACCGGCGAACACTGACAAGCCGTCATGCGCTTTCGCGATGTTGTTGATGAGCTCCATCAACGTCACCGTCTTACCCACACCAGCACCACCGAACAGGCCGACTTTACCGCCTTTGGCGATTGGCATGATCAGGTCGATGACCTTAACGCCTGTTTCGAGCAGTTCTGTCGATGCAGCCTGCTCTTCATAAGAAGGCGGCATGCGGTGAATCGGCATGCGTGTATCGGTTTCGATCGGGCCAGCTTTATCTTGTGGGTCACCGAGAACGTCCATGACGCGGCCAAGCGTTGCCTGGCCTACCGGCACACTGATCGGCGCGCCCGTGTTCGTTACGTTCAAGCCACGCTTGAGGCCTTCACTGGTACCCATCGCAATGGTGCGGACAATGCCGTCACCCAATTGCTGCTGAACTTCCAGCGTCAGACCGGAGTCTTCCAGCACAAGAGCGTCATAAACGTTCGGGATCGCATCGCGCGGGAACTCCACGTCTACGACAGCGCCGATGATTTGCGCGGTTTTACCAGTGCTCATTCGTATTTCCTCAAGCTGTGTTGCAGCCGTAGCTGCACCCAATAAATGTATCCGTTAGCCGCTGACGGCTGCCGCGCCACCGACGATTTCACTGATTTCCTGCGTGATCGCCGCTTGTCGCGCTTTGTTGTACTGCAACTGCAGCGAGTCAATGATGTCGCCTGCATTGTCGGTCGCACTCTTCATCGCGACCATTTTGGCAGCCATCTCGGCCGCGTAGTTCTCAACGACACCACGGTAAATTTGTGACTCGATGTAACGCATCAAAACGTCATCGAGCAACTCCGCCGCGTCGGGTTCGTAAATATAATCCCAGTACTGCTGCAGCTCATCGTCACTGCCGATTTCGCTGACAGGCAGTAACGAAACCACTTGCGGTTTCTGGCTGATCGCACTCACGAACTCGTTGTGCACCAGATACAGGCGGTCGATGTTGCTGTCGCTGTACTGATCCAGCATGACTTTAATCAGACCGAGCAAATCGTTCATTTGCGGTCGATCGCCGAGTTGTGTGACTGACGCCAGCACGTTGCCACCCAAGCGATTAAACAGTTGAACCGCTTTTGAGCCGACCAGAGCCAAGTCAATCTCAACGCCTTTGGCCTGCCACTCGGCCATCTCTGCAATCAGTTTCTTGAACAGGTTGACGTTCAGTCCACCACACAAGCCACGATCCGAAGAAACGACAATAAAGCCAACGCGTTTGACATCGCGTTCGTCCAGCCACGGGTGACGGTACTCCGGATTCGCATCAGACAAATGTGCGATTACGCGACGAATACGCTCAGCATACGGACGCGATGCTTCCATCTGCGCCTGCGCTTTGCGAATTTTGCTCGCCGCGACCATTTCCATCGCGCGCGTAATCTTCTGCGTGCTCTTCACGCTTTTGATTTTGCTGCGTATCTCTTTTTCGCTAGCCATGCGTCGTTCCGATAAAAATGCGAGTTAAGTGCCGTTTGCTGCCCAGTTGAACTACTGGCTAGTAAACGCCCGTAGCTTTGAACGCATCCAGCGCGGCACGCATGCCCGCTTGAATGTCGTCACCAAAACCACCGGTGCTATCGATGTTGCCGAGCACTTCCGAATGCGATGCACGCACGAAATCATGCATGGCGGCTTCCCAGTCAACAACTTTGTCGACCGGCACTTCGTCAAGGTAGCCTTCGTTAGCCGCATACAATGACATCGCCATTTCGCCGACCGACAGCGGTGAATACTGTTTCTGTTTCATCAGCTCAGTGACGCGTTGGCCGCGCTCGAGCTGTTTACGTGTCGCTTCATCAAGGTCAGAGGCAAACTGTGCGAATGCCGCGAGCTCGCGGTACTGCGCCAGCGCCAGACGAACACCGCCGCCCAACTTTTTGATGATCTTGGTTTGCGCAGAACCACCGACTCGAGACACCGACAGACCGGCGTTAATCGCAGGACGAATACCGGCGTTAAACAAATCCGTTTCCAGAAAGATCTGGCCATCGGTAATAGAGATAACGTTCGTTGGTACAAACGCCGAGACGTCACCAGCCTGAGTCTCAATGATCGGCAGCGCCGTCAAAGAACCTGTCTTGCCAGTAACTTTGCCGCCGGTCTGCTCTTCAACGAATTTCTCGTTGACGCGAGCAGCTCGCTCCAGCAAACGTGAATGCAGGTAAAAGACGTCACCAGGATACGCTTCACGACCTGGCGGACGACGCAACAGCAATGACACCTGGCGATACGCCATAGCCTGCTTGGTGAGGTCATCAAAAATAATCAGTGCGTCTTCGCCGCGATCACGGAAGTACTCACCCATCGCTGTGCCTGAGTACGGGGCGATGTATTGCATCGCGGCGGACTGCGCAGCAGACGCGTTCACGATGATCGTATGATCCATCGCGCCTTCTTCTTCGAGCTTACGTACGACGGCGGCGACAGAGGAGTCTTTCTGGCCGACGGCAACGTAAATACACTTAATGCCGGTGTCTTTCTGGTTGATGATCGCGTCAATCGCAACCGCTGTTTTACCTGTCTGGCGATCACCAATGATCAACTCACGCTGACCGCGACCAATCGGCACCATCGCATCAATCGCTTTGAGGCCAGTCTGGACAGGTTGGTCGACCGACTTACGATCGATGACGCCCGGCGCCACTTTCTCAATCGGTGAAGTCTCGGTGGTTTCGATCGGCGCTTTGCCATCAATCGCTTCACCGAGTGAGTTCACAACACGGCCGAGCAATGCATCGCCAACCGGTACTTCAAGAATACGGCCGGTCGTTTTGACCGTGTCGCCTTCCGAGATGTGTTTGTAGTCACCGAGGACAACCGCGCCGACTGAATCTTGCTCAAGGTTCAGCGCGAGCCCGAAGGTGTTACCCGGGAACTCAAGCATCTCACCGTACTGCGCATCAGCCAGACCGTGGATACGCGTGATGCCATCGGAGACACCAATAATCGTACCAACGTCGCGCGATTCCGCTGCGGCATCGAAATTCTTGATTCGTGCTTTGATCAGATCACTGATCTCAGACGCTTTAAGTGACATGTCTCGTTCCTTTTACTTGGCCAACGTCGAGGACAACCGGTTTAGTTGTGCCCGTACGGAGCCGTCGATGACGAAATCGCCGGCGCGGATCACAGCGCCTCCGATCAGGTCTTCATCTATTGAGGTAGCTATGGTGACGTTGCTGCCCAGACGGCTAGTCAACGAACGCGCAATTTCCTGCTGTTCTGCATCGGACATCGCCGCGGCGGTCGTGATAACAACATCCACGGTAGACTGAGCCGCATCTTTCAGCGCCTTAAACCGCTCCGCGATTTCAGGCAACACCGACAAGCGACCATTCTCAATCAACAGACTGAGCAGGTTTTCGCCTTCGCCGCCTTGCGTCGTGAACGGCGCTGCTGCCGGTACATCTGATGCGATGTCACGTAACAGTCCGAGCAAAGATGACCGGTCCATTGACGGGTTCGCCGCCAAACGTGCAATGTCCGCATGGTCGGTGACCTCTGCCATTGCCTGCAGTGCATCGCCCCAAACGTCTAACGATCCGGCTTTATCGGCAAGATCGAATAACGCGGAAGCGTAAGGTCGGGCCAGTGTGTGCTGTTCAGCCATTGGTGCTTACCGCCGTCAGATCTGCTTCGCCAGATCGGCGATCAAATCACTGTGACGTGCGCCGTCGATCTCACGCTTCAGGATTTTCTCGGCACTGGCAATTGCCACGGCTGAGACCTGACCACGTAGCTCTTCACGGGCACGATTGATTTCCTGCTCGATCTCAGCCTGCGCAGCCGCTAACTGACGTTCGCGCTCGCGTTGGCCTTCTGCCTTGCCTTCCGAGATGATCTCGTTGGCGCGCGAGCGTGCCTGATCGAGAATCTCCGCAGCCTGGCCGCGGGCTTCCCCGACAAGCTCGTCTACACGTGACTCAGCCTTTTCCAGGTCTTTTTGACCGCGCTCAGCGGCAGCCAGACCATCGGCAATTTCCACACGACGTTTTTCGATCGCCTCGATCAATGGCGGCCAGATGAACTTCATCACGATGCCGACAAAAATCAGGAACGTGACCATCTGGCCTATAAGGCTGATATTTGGATCCACGTGCGTTTACTCCTGGTTAGCGGTTACGCCACAGTCAGTGATACTGACTCGTTAGCCGGTGACGGCAGACAGCAGCGGGTTGGCGAACAACAGCAGTGCGGCAAACGCTACGCCGATAATCGACAACGCATCGAGCAGACCAGCGATAATGAACATGCGGCCTTGCAGCATGTTGCCAAGTTCTGGCTGGCGAGCAACGCCTTCCAAAAACTTACCGCCCAAAAGGCCAAACCCGATACCGGTACCCAGTGCGGCGAATGCGAGGATCATTCCGACAGCGATTGCAGTGCTGCTCTGGATATCAGCGATGAGAGCTTCCATGGTGACTCCTAATCAAATAAACGCGAAAGCGTAATTAACAAACTCAATGTTTCTCGTAAGCGAGATTCAAATAAACAACAGTCAGGGTCATAAAGATGAACGCCTGCAGCGGGATTACCAGAATGTGGTAAATCGCCCAGATCGACCCTGGAATCCAATTCAGATAAAACGGCAGCAACGCGATGAGCATGAAGATCAGCTCAGCAGCGTACAGGTTGCCGAAAAGACGCAGCGCTAGTGACAGCGGCTTCGCCAGCAGCTCAACAAAGTTCAACAAGACGTTGAATGGCACGAGCAACGGGAATTTGCCGAACGGGTGGAACAACCACTCTTCGAGGTAACCCTTGGCGCCTTTGCCTTTGAAGCTGTAAATAATGATGAGTATGAATACCGTGAACGACAGGCTGAAGGTCGCATTGACGTCGGCCGATGGCACGATGCGCAGGTATTCAACGCCAGCGCTGTGTGCTGCGATCGGCAGCAAATCAACCGGCAAAATGTCCAGAATGTTCCAGAACAGGATCAGCATGAAGATCGTCAACGCCAGCGGTGCGACGAACTTGCGCGGTCCGTGGAAGCCGTCTTTGACCGAATCGTCAACGAATTCGATGATCAGCTCAATGCCGGCTTGGAACTTGCCGGGAACGCCGGACGTGACACGCCGAGCGGCCATCCAGAAAATGCCGATAAAGATCAGGCCGCAGACCCAGGTGAAGATCAGCGTGTCGATATGTACGGTGAAGAATCCCTCACCAACCGACAAATGCTCGAGGTGGTGGGAGACGTATTCGCTGGGAGTCAGTTTGTCCGCGCCGCTAGCCATTCGTTTGACTTACTCTTCGTAAAAAACAACCCACGTACGACGCTTTATGTGGCGTCGGTACGCACCTTAATCAATCCTGCGGCGCCTGATCAGCCTGATCGACACGCCAACGCAGCGCCACCATGTACACCGAAAGCGTTGCAATAAAAACGCTCACGAATGGCACAAAGTACGCCGCAAAAAACTTGGCCATGAGGCCAAACATTACCGCCGCGGCCAGCAGTTTAAATGCTTCCGCGCGATAAAACGCCGCCACAATTACATGTGGCTGCGAAGAACCTGATCGGGAAAAAACCCGTAGAGCAAAATGCAGACTCAGTAACGTGCTGCCAAAACCGCCTGCCATTGCAGCCAGACTGTCTGGAACACTGGCTACCAGCCAGATCGCAGCTCCCACGCAACTGATGACGGCCTGCCACGCAATAATGCGGACGGGGACAGCGCTCGGACGCACTGTTCTACTCCTTGGCGTCTATCGTGGCCAACGTGAAAGCGGGCGCAGTATAAATGCAATGGCGCGCCGCAGCAAACCCCTATGTACTTTAAATGACGTATTTTTCTAGAGTTATGTACAAGAAACGAGGAATGACAAAATTGAGAATCGCGGCACATATGTGTTCGCCGAGAAGCGGTACAGTTCAACCTGATCCGGACGCTATACCAACGTAGGACTGAACGCCTGCGACCGGCCAATCCTGTCCGCCGCGATTGAGAGATACACAATGACCGTGATTAACCGTGAAGAGCTAGTGACAGCGCTCGCTGAGCGACAGCTTCTTGTTCAATATCAGCCAAAAATGGCGAGACTGACCGGGCAGACAGACTGGGTGACGACGGAAGCTGAGGCGTTGATTCGCTGGCGGCATCCAACGCGGGGGCGTATTTCGCCGTTGGAATTTCTGCCGCAAGCCGTAGATTTCAGGCTCATGCCGGAGATCGGAGAATACGTCTTGCGACATACATTGCAGCAGCTGGTGCGCTGGCGCGACCGCGGGCTGTCGCTGAATGGCTGCGTTAATCTGGACACGTCGCTGCTGACAGATCTGACACTAGCAAGCCATTATGAAACGATCACCCGTGAATTCGGCCTGCCGTGCGATGCGATTACCTTTGAAATTGCGCAGCCAACCATCGCCGGCAGTGAAGATGAGTGTGCAACAGTGATCACCGCTTTGCGCAGCAAAGGGTTTCGGCTATCGCTGGACGATTTCGGCGCGGCACGCAGCTCGCTCAGCGCATTCGGCAAACTCGATTTCGATGAGATCAAAATCCACGCATCGCTGTTGATTCAAGCGCGCGACAATGCGATTACGCGCCAGGCACTTGCAGCGGTCACCGGTATGGCACACGCGCTGGGTATTACCGTATGCGCCGAAGGCGTTGAAGATCAGGCGACGTTTGAATTCCTGAAAGAAATCCGCTGCGACAAAATGCAGGGTTACTTCATCTCGGAGGCGGTCATGCCGGACATTATTCAACGTGCCTACCCGGCAGTCGATGCGGCCAATGCGCTGGAGGTGATTGTTGAGGCAACCGGAATGTTCCGCGCCCAAGGCGGCAAAGCGGTCTAGCCGATTTTTGCGAGTATCCCTTCGAGCTCGTCAAGACTGTTGTAGGCAATCGTAACGTTACCTCGGCCACCACTGCCGTGATTGACCGCAACGCTCGCGCCTAACTTATCGGTCAAATCAGCTTCCAGCCTGACGATATCCGGGTCTTTCTTCTTCGCAGCTAGCGGTTTTTTCGCCGGTGCGTTGAGCGCACGAACGCGCTTTTCGGTTTCGCGAACAGACAGTTTGCCAGCCACAACTTGCCGCGCTAGATCGGTCTGTTGCTTGCCGGCTGGCACACCTAGCAAAGCACGAGCATGGCCCATGTCCAGCTTACGCTGCTCTAGCAGTTGTTGAACGTCATCACCTAACTCAAGCAAACGCAGCAAATTACTGACCGACGCACGCGAACGGCCAACAGCGTCGGCCCCTTCCTGATGCGTGAGCTCAAATTCTTCAATAAGACGCGACAGGGCGCGCGCCTCTTCCAGGGGATTGAGATCTTCACGCTGAATATTCTCGATCAGCGCCATCGCAACGGCTTCATTGTCACTAACGTCGTGAATCACAACGGGCACTTTGGCAAGCCCTGCCAACTGCGCAGCACGCCAGCGACGTTCGCCGGCGATAATTTCGTAGCGTTGCGTCGCGTCCGCTCCCGCGATCGGTCGCACCGCAATCGGTTGAACAATGCCTTGCGCCTTGATGGAGTCAGCCAGCTCCTGCAGCGTGTCTTTGCGCATATCAACGCGTGGTTGGTAGCGGCCGCGCTGCATCAGATCGACATCGAGCTCGCGCAGCCCGGCACTTGTTTGCACGGCCGCTGCAGGGTCAGCAGCTGGTGCTGCGCTTGGTTGTGCCGGCGTTCGAGCGGAATCGCCCAACAGCGCGCCGAGCCCGCGTCCGAGACTTTTTCTTTTGTTCGCCATGCTATCGACTATCGCTACGCATACTTCTGGACTCGCTACCCTATTGCGCCATGGCGGCAGCTGCAAGCGACTCCTCGCGACGAATGATCTCGCCTGCCAGTGCGAGATAGGCGAGCGCGCCGCGAGAGTGTCGATCGTGCAGCAATACCGGTCGCCCGAAACTCGGCGCTTCGGCCAGGCGCACGTTGCGCGGGATAATCGTACGATAGACTTTGTCGCCGAAATGTTCGTGTAATTGCGCGGAGACATCGTTGGCCAGATTGTTGCGCGGGTCGAACATCGTACGTAGCAGCCCGTACATTTCGATATCCGGATTGACCGTGTCGCGGACTTGCTCAATCGTATTCAGCAACGCCGTCAAACCTTCCAGCGCGTAGTACTCACACTGCATTGGAATCAGCACGCCTTGAGCTGCGGTCAATGCGTTAATGGTCAGCATGTTGATCGACGGCGGACAATCGATCAGGACAAAGTCATACATCCCAAGAACCGGCGCCAACGCTTTGCGTAAACGCATTTCGCGACCAATTTCCTGTAACAGCTGCACTTCGGCTAAGGTCAGATCATCATTGCCGGGTAGCACGGCGAAGCCGCTGTCCGGTGCGGCTACAATCGTGTCGGCAGCGCTCGCCTCGTTGAGCAACACATCACAGGCACTGCGCTCGAGTTGCATCTTGTCGATACCAGAACCCATCGTCGCATTGCCCTGTGGGTCGATGTCGACCAGCAATACACGGCGCTGCGTCGCGGCAAGTGATGCCGCCAGATTCACACTGGTTGTTGTTTTGCCGACGCCACCTTTTTGGTTGGCGATGGCCAGTACTCGGGTCATTGATTGCTCCGTGCCGCCGAAAAGCGATCTATTCAGGCAGGCGTTAGCGTCACTATGTGACGCGCTCCATTTATAAAGGGTACCACCACAGGCTCAACAGTGGCGTGCCAGGATGCAGGAACCGCGCCGAGTTCGTCATCACTCACATGACCCTTCATCGCGAGCAGCTTGCCAGCGGGCGCCAACAAGTGCTCACACCACTGCGTCATCTGCTGCAGAGAGGCAAACGCTCGCGTCGTAATGATGCTGTAGCCCGCGTCTGGCTGGTAATCCTCAACACGCGAATGCGCGGTACGAAGATTATCAAGACGCATGGTTGCCGCCGCTTGAGTCACGAATCGAAGCTTTTTGGCATGGGCGTCGAGGAGGGTGAACGATAACTCTGGGCGCAGCAATGCCAGTGGCAAACCCGGAAATCCCGCGCCAGTACCAACGTCAAGTACAGGCCCGGATGTGACATAAGGAGCGAGGCTGAGGCTATCCAGAAGGTGTTTTTCCACCATCTGCATAGGCTCGGAGATCGCTGTCAGATTGTAGGCGCGACGCCAACGCTCCAGTAGTCGAACCAGCGCGATCAAATCAACCGCTTGTTGCTGCGTTAAAGCGACTTGCAAGCTTGCGGCGCCATCAAGCAGACGCTGCAGCAACTGTTTGTCGTTAGGGATCAGCATGGATACAGCATAGCCAAGAAAAAGCCCCGGTGCGCTTTCGCGCACCGGGGCTGATGCTCTGTTGCGCCGCGTTAGCGGTTCAGCAAACGCAACTCAACACGACGGTTTTCGGCGCGACCCGCCGCCGTGGTGTTGTCTGCAACCGGCTCAGCTTCGCCATAGC
>JBCBZK010000060.1:0-20686 GCA_039815365.1 Pseudomonadota bacterium
CAAACCCCAAACCCCAAACCCCAAACCCCGCGAAGGAGACTTTAAAAGGAGTAAAAAGGCTCGGTTGGAAAATGCAATGCACAAAAAGGAAGAAACCCTCGAAAAGCTGATGAACTCGATCAAAAACTGCGAAAACGCGAAGGACGAGTACTTCCCGAACAACATCCAGACCTTCGTCCAGCTGGTCTCCTCTCGCAACAAGTGCGGGTTCTTCAAGAAGTACCTGGACTACCCGAAGAAGCCCGGGGCCGAGACCCAGAGCATCGAAAAGGTGGATTGACCAGCGACTGCAGGACATCGACGACTTCATCTTCGAGAAGCTGAGCAAGAAGAGCCACATCAAGGTGGTCTACGAGAGCTTCCAGAAGTGGAGCAAGGTCATGCACACGTCGTTCGGGTGACGCTGACCAGCAAGAAGATCCAGGAGATGCAGGACAAGGGCAACAGCTTCAAGAACTCGCGCAAGGCGAAGAAGAACTCGAAGATCGACCGTCGCCAGAAGATCATCGAGTACCACATCAAGATCCAGAGCGACCTGAAGGAGCTGAGCCAGCGACTCAAGAAGTACTACAAGTTGCACCGCAGCAGCTTCTACGAGATCTCCGAGTTCAGGGACTACATCATGTGCCTCTTCATGTCCAACGACAAGGCGCGCTACTTCTACGACTTCATCCAAGGCATCAAGAAGAAGATCAAGCTCGTGCCCAGTAAAAGGGATTTGGAGGAGATCGAGGCCTCGGAGGACTCGAACAAGGCGCTCACCAAGAAGGAGAGTAACCGGCCGAGGAGGCCTAACCCCAGCCAATCAGCGCAAGTTGGAGAGCAAGAAGAAGAAGCCGGTTTCGTTCAACGAGTACTTGGACTTGTCGTACAACAACATCATCACGGACGACGACATGTTCCCCATCGAGCCCGAGCCCTCCTTCAAAGGCGTCTACAAGAACCCGGTCCCCTTCGCCGCGTTTAAGAACTTGGAGCTGACGACTCTCTTTTTCGTCTTCTACTATCAGCTGGTAAGACTCGGTTGAGTGCGTGGCGGAGAGAGGGTCAAGGGCCGAGGCGGCCCGGAGGAGTGGGCTGATAAAACAAGAACAATTATGAGCGGTTCATGGCGGCCAAAGAGTTAAAGAAGAGGAACTGGCTGTTCAATAAGAAGCACTTGATTTGGCTCAAAATTCACGAGAAATCGGAAAGAGAGCAGAATTACCTGGTTTTTGACAAAAGTGAGTGGAGTTTTCGGAAATTGCACCACCGTTAAAGCCACCTGCTTTCGCACCGCGACCAACGGTGCCGTATAACAGACGATCATCATCGAGATCGTACTCAAACGTCGCACGCGGCGTGAAGAACGTAAATGACTCGTCTCCTACCAGTACACCATCGTCGACTTCGAACGTCCTGATCGTTTCATCCGTAAAGCGGGCTTCGACGACCAATCGCATCGTGTCGTTAAAGTTGTAAGTTGCTTCACCAAACAAGGCAGTAACAGTCGTATCAGTAAACTCGTTCGCAAAGCGCAATGCCGTTACACTGGCCGGGAACGGCAAACCGTTACTCAAATTGTCGATACCGAGCGGCGTCGTGCTCAATGGCGCCTGATTGAAGCTGTAAGACTGGCGAGAGTCTTCGCCTTCCATGAAGAATAAACCAACGGAGCCGATCCAGGCGCCGTCACCATTGAAGTTGAACTTAAGCTCGTTTTGGTAATAATCAACGTCGCCGGCAGGTGATCCCTGAAAGTTACACGTTCCAAGGAAACTGATGATCCCGGCACAGCCAACGGTATCTGACTCGGCAGTGCCGGCAGCCAGATTGTCCGCCTTGATGCTGCCGTAAGTGTAGGTCGCATTCCACGTATCTGAAATATCGTAACTCGCCGACAACCTGAGAATGTCGCTGTCGCCCTGACGACCGAAACCACGTGGATCGACCGTCACCTGGTCTGAATCTACGCCGTATTCACCGCAGAACAGACTAAAGCCGGTACCACCATCAAAGGTTGGCTGCAACGCACCACACGTGCCGGTGCCATCGCCGGTGATCAGACGCTGCGTCGCGCGCGCCTCCTCGGAACGATCCGAACCATAGTAAGACGCCTCGAACCGCAGTTTGTCAGTTGGCGTGTAGACGATGCTTGCGGAGTAACTGTCTGAATCCCAGCCACCGACATTGCCATCGGTACCAGGCGACACACCCGCATCTGCATTCGGGTGATTGTTTTCCCACGTACCATCGAATTCGGTCTTGTCGTAACCCAGGCGAATGCCGAGAACATCCTCCACCAAAACGAAATTGACCGCGCCACCAAATTCGATGAGCTCATCAGAACCGGCGGTCGCACTGACTGACCCACCCAGTTCCTGTGTGTTCGCTTTCTCGGTCACATAGTTGATAGCACCGGCAAACGCGTTGCGTCCGAAACGCGCGCTTTGCGGGCCTTTGACAATTTCAATGCGCTGCAGATTGTTGGTTCCGATATCAACAAGCCAGTTACGCGGCATGTAAACGCCGTCAACAAATGTAGCGACCGTTTGCTCGCGAGCGACCGAACCGCGTAAGGTCGATTGACCCCGAATCGACGGATTCGCCGCACCGCCTTCAACATCCTCGAACGCGAAACCTGCTGTGAAGCGAGCAACGTCCTCTAGCTCCGTGATTCCGCGGCGCTCTAGCTGCTCAAAATCAAAAGCGGTGATTGCGATGGAAACATCCTGCACGTTCTCCTCGCGGCCGCGCGCCGTGACGATGATCTCATCGATCTCATCTGCTTCCTGAGCAACTGCCGGTATAGAGGGCAATCCTGTCGCGATAGCGCCAACCATGGCTGCGAGCGTCGTAACACGCATACGCGATGACCGCAGTTGCGTTTCTCGACGACCCGGATGTGATGTGTAATCCATCGGTTTCATGTGGCGTTCTCCTTCTTGTACGAATCGACGCACAGTTTTTCTCAAAGTGTTGTACAGGTTATAGACCAACTGCGATCAAACGCCCAATGCATAGCATTTCATCACTGATACCATCAATGCATACCCGCACGTACGACCTGGGGACGGGACATCTGGTTATTCGCTATTGGTGGGTTCGCATGGATACGCCGCGCTCAATAGGTTGAATTGCTTCAGCGCAGGCAAAGATCACCACCACACACGATGTGTTACAGGTGAAGCACAGGCTTGATGACACGGCCATTTTCGAGGTCTTCGAGCGCGTCATTGATGTTCTCGAAGTCGTACAAAGTTACGATTTCGTGTACGGGAAGTAACCCTTTGCGCACCCATTCACACATCTTGGGAATAAAGTGCTTGGCGCGGCTCGAACCTTCTAGCACGCCGGTTACCGTGCGCCCCATAGCCAATGCACCAGGATGAAAATGAAAGCCCTCAACCCAGTTTGGTACGGCGGCCAACCCTACGTGACCGCCCATTCGGACGCATTCGATAGCTGCATGAAAGGTGGCCACTGCACCGGCCGACTCGAAGCAAAAATCAGCGCCACCGCCTGTCATCGCTACAATCTCACCGACAACGCTATCATCACCATTCAACACATGCGTGGCACCCAGCCCCTTGGCGATCTTTCGTCTATCGGCATTGGTATCCACCGCTATGATCTTGCTGCAACCCACCATTTTTGCGGCCATGACAGCGCTAAGCCCAACACTACCGGCGCCCATACAAACGAAGGTACTGCCGGCGCTGACTCGCAACGTATTAACAACAGCGCCTACCCCGGTCTGCACGCCACAACCAAGGGGCGCCAGTACCTCGGCAGGCAAGTCATCGGGGACTTTGATCGTATTGCGTTGATGCGCGAGTGCGTGAGAGGCAAAGCTGGACTGATAAAAGAATGAGCCATGCACAGCACGACCGTCGGTAGCGCGTAACGTTGTGCCACCCTGCTGCGTGAGACCGGAGAAATTTAGTGTGGGGATATCAAAACAGTGTGACGGCAGATCCTCGGTACAGTTACGACAAACACCACACGACCCATACGTCATGACCACCCGGTCACCGACGCTCAGCTCGTCAACTGCCTCGCCACAAGCGACAACCTCGCCGGCGCCTTCATGACCAAGCACGGCGGGCAACGGGTGCGTCGCCTGTACCCCAATATCGGTATGGCACACACCAACATGACTGACAGCAACAAGCACTTCTTGCGGACCTGGCGCTGCCAACGTTAGCGATGCTAACTGCATCGGTGCGTTAGCACGTTCCAAGACAGCAGCCCGAATCTTCATCGCGCCGTATCCACCGTGCGTTCTGCGACATTGAATGCGACGTCTTGGATCATCGCTACACTTGGAGCACGGCGGACGAATACTCTGCTGATGGCTGCAGCCTTGGCATGACTACTGCGTATTGACCATGTACTCAAAGCTGAACCTCTGATGCTTCGGAACGACGCTGCTCATCCACAGCCTATCCTATCCGCTACCTGCAATTCCCATAACGTTTCGTTGCAACGCTATGCAAACAACGCATGAGCGAGCATGGCACGTCGAAGATACAGTTTCACTTTGCCGCGCTAACCTCAAGAGACAGCCATGACCATCCGATACATAAAAAACGGTGCCGATGCCCAAAGTGTGGCTAAGGACTCACGCGACGTAAGAAACACGGTTGAGACGATCATCGCTGATGTGCAAGAAACGGGTGATGCGGCGATACGGACACTCTCTGAGAAATTCGACGGATGGTCACCGGAGCAATTTCGACTATCAGATAGTGAGATAAAAGACTGCATTAACCGTCTGCCAACGGCAACGCTCGATGACATCCGTTTTGCCCAACAGCAAATTCGCCGGTTTGCCGAAGCGCAGCTTGCGTCAATGCAACCTCTGGAAGTCGAAACCTTGCCCGGGGTTGTGCTCGGCCACAAGCACATTCCAGTCGCAAGCGTTGGGTGCTATGTGCCAGGTGGCAAGTATCCGATGGTCGCCTCTGCGCATATGAGTGTGCTCACAGCCAAAGTTGCTGGCGTCCAACGCGTTGCGGCAACGGCACCGGTTTTCGATGGCGCACCGCACCCTGCCATCGTCGCCGCCATGAGTTTGGCAGGTGCCGACGAGATTTATACGTTAGGCGGCGTTCAAGCGGTCGCGGGTCTGGCGATTGGCACCGAATCGATCGCACCTGTCGATATGCTGGTCGGCCCCGGCAATGCGTTTGTCGCCGAGGCAAAACGTCAGCTGTATGGGCGCGTTGGTATCGACTTGTTTGCAGGGCCAACAGAAACGCTGATCGTTGGCGACGATAGCTGCGATGCACAGATGGCCGCCACTGATCTGCTTGGTCAGGCAGAGCACGGATACAACTCACCTGCTGTCCTGCTTACCACCAGTGAGTCTCTGGCCACGAGCATTGAGGCCGAAATCCAGCACCAACTGAAGACATTACCAACCGCGGACGTTGCCAGCATTGCCTGGCGCGACTACGGACAAGTAATTCTGTGCGATACCGATGACGAGATGGTCGAGGTTGCGGATGAGCTCGCCTTCGAACACGTACAGATACTGACCCGGTCGCCGGATTTCTTCCTCGACAATATGACTAACTATGGCGCGCTGTTTCTCGGTCATCGCACCAACGTATCATTTGGCGACAAAGTGATCGGCACTAACCATACACTGCCGACAATGCGAGCCGCGCGTTACACGGGCGGCCTTTGGGTCGGAAAATTTCTCAAGACTTGCACATATCAACGAGTCAACACTGACGCCGCCAGTGCGCATATCGGGGAATATTGTTCGCGGCTATGCGCATTAGAAGGTTTCGCGGGCCACAAGGCACAAGCCGACTTGCGGGTTGAGCGCTACGGCGAGCACGCCGCATCGTCTGACTAGAAGTCAACAGCGCCGTGCTAACCTATGCGGGTCCTCGTGCATCCAATGTTTCATGGCAAGCAAAGAACCGTCGCCTCAACACATTCCGACGCCGGCTGAGTTTCACAAGGTCATCGCGGAACGCAGTGATCGCTGGTACTCAGCGTGCCTGAGAATTACCAAAGACCCTGATCTTGCGGCCGATGCGGTTCAGGACGCGCTGCTGAATGCATGGCGCAAGCGACACCAGTTTGATCACAACGCGCAACTTGATACCTGGATCCATCGTATTGCGATCAATGCCGCGCTGCAATTGCTTCGCAAACGCAAACCGGACCGCTGGGGACCAATGCCACCGGACCCTGCCGACGAGACAAGCTTGCCAGAAACAGAACAAACCACTCGTGAGTTGGAACGCAGTCTGGGTACTGCGATGCATGAACTCAGCGAAATGGAACAGGTGTGTTTTGTTCTGAAGCACCTTGAACAATGGCGTTTGGCGGAAATTGCCGACCAGCTGAATGTGAATGTCGGCACGATCAAGCAAGCGTTATTCAGAGGCGTTAAAAAACTGCGCGTCGGCATGGCTGACCTTCGGAGCACCGCATGATAGACGACGAAACACTCACCCTTTACTTCTACAACGAGACACTGACTAATCATCAACGGCAAGAGGTCGAGCACGCGCTGGCTCACAACAGCGCGGTCGCGGCAGCCTACGCTGCGCTAAAGCAGGACTTACACGCGCTGCGCGATCAGCCAGTCGTACGTGCACCGGAGCACCTTAAGTACCAATGGCACGCAGCTATCGATCAAGCGGCACAGCAAACGCCGAGAGCACCACAAAGATCGCGGTGGTTCACTTTTGCTATGGGTAGCGCTGTGGTTGCGAGCGTACTCGCAGCGTTCGCTATTGGCACGCAATACGCCGCGACACCGGATGCTGAGCGTACCAGGCAGACTGGCGTTCCGCTCGCGGCCGCCGACGCGGACCACAGTGCCTTTGCCCGCAGCCTGCAAATCCACGTGCAGTCGGCAGCCTATGACCTGTCAGAGTTGCCGGATCAGACGAGCGATGATCAAAGTACGCTAGTCAATGACATCGTCGCACAAAATCGCATGTTTGAACGCGCTGCAGAAACGCGAGATGCGCCCGAGATCGCGCGTCTGATGCGAGCGATTGAACCGGTGTTACTGCGTCTTGCAGACAAGGATATTACGCCGCAGGAAGCAGACGCCTTGCGTATGCAACTCGCCTTTGAACTCAACGCAATGCTAACCAAACTCGAGTCTTCAACGTCAGAAGCTCTAACTACTATCTGAACGAGTACACTCATGAATCACTTCACCAAAACGCTCTTGCTCACGTTGATCGTCACACTCGGCATACCGTCAGCATTCGCTGATACGCCCACTGACAAGGATCAGTTGAAAATATCTGCGATCGAATCACTGATGGCAACATCATCAGAAAAAGCACTACCCATACTGTCACGTGTGATGACTAGCGATAACAGCGATGTCGTCAAGTCGCGTGCATTGTTTGTCATTGGTCAATTTGACGTGCCAGAGTCGCGCGCAATCCTGCTTGATCTCGCCCGTGGCACAAACGCGAACCTGCAAGCCTCGGCAATCCGCACGATCGGGATCAATGGCAACGCGGATGCCCTAGCGCAGCTCGACGATATTTTTAAGAATGGCGACAACACTGTGAAGCAGCATATCCTGCAGGCCTACCTGATCGCGGATGATGCTGAGGCAATGTTCAAAGCAGCCGTCGCGGCGGAAGACTCGCGCGTGTTTGACTCAGCCGTTCAAAAGCTCGGCGCTATGGGTGCTACCCAGCAATTGAAGCAACTGCGTGAGCGTGCCGGTACGAGTCAGTCTTTAATCCACGCCTATGCGATTGCCGGCGATACGGAGTCGCTACTGGCCATCGCGAAAGACAGCGCTAACCCGACACAGCAAACCCACGCGATTCATAGTTTGGGTATCGCAGACGATGGTCCGAAAACGGGTGAGGCATTGATAGACATCTATCGCTCATCGCAGAACGACACGGTCCGCAGAGCAGTGATGAACGGATTAATGGTCGGCGACTTCGACGATCACCTGCTGACCTTGTTTAGCGAGAGCACTGACCAAAAAGAAAAGGCCGAGCTTTTGCGTCAGCTAGTGATCATGGATAGCGACATCGCGATGCAGGCGATTGACAGCGCCTTGTCGGAGTAACGGCAATGCGACTATCCATTTCCAGGTTCGCAGCGGCGATCATTTGCTGGGTTCTAAGCCTTGTTGCATCGGCGCAGACTGATACAAAACCTGATGGTTGGTACACGTGGAACATAACGACTGTGTCATCGGCCCCGGACTGGTGCTGTTACGACTGGGACGGAAAAACACCTGCCATGACTGTCTGCGATCTGGATCAGCCCAGCTTTAGCTACGGTAGCAATAGTGAGACACAAACCAATAGCGATCGCGCGAAGATCTATGCACGAAAACAGAACGGTGAACTGTTACTCGTGCGGGTACTGAGTTCACACTGCCCTGTCGAAAGCGACAGTAGCATTACGAATATCGGAACGCTAACGACAGACCAAAGCCTGCAGTGGCTCAAGCCATATGCGCTTGGCACGTCAGAACATGCGTCGGATGCACTCGCCGCTATCGCGTTACACGAAGGCGACGCTGCGTTGCGTTTACTGCAAAAGACTGCGCGCGAACACACCTTGCGCGAGACGCGCAAGAATGCGGTTTTCTGGCTTGCCCAGATTCGCCTAGACCAAAGTCGGGCTTTCTTGAAAGACGTGATGCTAAACGATAACAGTGAACAGATCCGTCGCCATGCGCTGTTTTCGTACGCACAATCCAAGGCACAAGACCGCGATAGCGTTCTGATCAGTGTAATCGAGAATCCTAAATTTGATCGAGATGAGCGTAAAAACGCACTGTTCTGGCTAGTACAAACCGAATCATCTGCCGCAATCAACTATGTTTCTGAGCTTCTGCAGGCCACCGACTAGACAAACCTGCATCGCTTGACCAACAGTGATAACTGAACGCCGCGCGTGACTGCCCGGCTCTTGGTATTTCAACAGGTAATGCGTACCCTTAAAGCACATCGTCTTTGCTTGTGATCAGTCATGCCGTTCGCTCAGGAACTCAAACGTCGTAGCGTCTTTAAGGTAGGTATCGCCTACCTCGTTGTTGCGTGGATCGCGTTGCAAGTCGCGGACGTCATATTGGGCAATATCGGTGCGCCGATTCAGTTATTTAAGGCGTTTCTGATCGTCATCATTCTAGGTTTCCCGATCGCACTGGTGATTGCCTGGATTTTCGAGATCACGCCGGAGGGGATCAAGCGTGACAGCGAAGTAGAGCGTGACCGCAGCACACCGCAGTCGGGCGCGATGCTCGGACTGCTATTGACCGTCGCGCTCGCGGGCGTGCTCGGTTACTTTGCCTTCGATAAATGGGTGAATATATCCGCACCGGACGCGCCGGCCACACAGAACGTCGCATCAAACTCGCCCGAAAAGACGATCGCAGTGCTGCCGTTTACCAGTCGCAGCGCGTCCGCAGACGACACGTTTTTCGTCGATGGTATGCATGACGACATTTTGAACAGTCTGTCGCGCGTCTCGACGCTGGAAAAAGTCATTTCGGCAACCACTATGCAGGCCTATCGCAATACAGCACTCTCCATCGGCGAGATTGCAGCTGAACTGGGCGTCGCTGTGATCCTCGAAGGTGGGCTGCAACGTGCTGGAGACAGCGTCAAGATCAATATGCGACTGATTGACGCGGCGACCGAAAAATCCCTTTGGGTTGAGAGCTTCGAGCGCAACGTCACGGTTGAGAACTTGTTCGCGATACAAAATGAAATTACGCGCGACGTTGTTACATCGCTGAATCTTGCGCTGAGTGATGAAGATGAACAACAACTCAACCTGGTGCCCACAACCAGTCTAGAGGCGTACGAGCAATATGTACTTGCGCGAGCGCAACTAGCGCTGCGCACCGACGAAGGTCTGGCCAGTGCAAAAGCCTATTTCACAGAGGCAATCGCGCTCGACGCAGACTACGCACTTGCCTACGTCGGGCTTGCTGATGCCCTGCGATTGCAAACGTTGTATTCAGGGGCGGACGTAGAGACGGTCGATAGCGAGATCCAGGCGGCAATTGACGAGGCGTTGCGATTAAACCCTTTGTCTGGCGAAGCCTACACATCGCTGGCCGCCCTCTACGAAGATCGACGGGAGTTTGAGAAAGCCCAGGAGTACTACCTCAAAGCCATCAAGCTCAATCCGAACTACGCGACAGCGCGACACTGGTACTCATCCTTGCTTGGTGTCCTCGGCCGTGAGGACGAAATGCTCGTACAAATCTCCAAGGCAAGCGAGCTCGAGCCCGATGCTGCCATTATCCAGATGAACGAGGCGCTGGTGCTCATGCAGCTCGGCCGTCTTGATGATGCCGAACGGGTTATCCGCAAGGCGTTCGTACGCTATCCTGCGTTTGCCGGTCTCTACGAAGTGAATTTCTATATTTGGTGGTCGCGCGGTCGTCCTGATATTGCACTGCACTCACTCGACAATGCGATTCGCCTGTCACCAAACAATATCGGCACTCGCGGCTTCCAATGCGTGCTGAACGCCCAGCTAAGCCGCCTTGATGCGACCCAGCAGTGCATTGAAAATTACCGCTCTGATTTTCCCGACAGCGCACTCTTTCAGGTGTTTCTCGCTGACGCACTGCTTGCGGCGCAAACCGGGCAATTCCCAAACTACTTAGAGCGGCTGAAGACCTATACCATCGCCGGCTCCGATGTCTCACGCGCAAGCGCTCTTGCCTACCTCGGTCTGGGTGACTACGAGACGGCACTCGCCGCGGTTCGCGAGTATGGCGGTGTGTTCCTCGAAGACGATATGGCGCTACTGGACTTCGACCGGGTCGACCTCATCCGTGACTCGATCGATGTTGCACGCGCACTCATGGGTGTCGGTGACACTGAGAAATCTAACAAATTGCTTGGGTTCATTGATGAGGCGATCAACGGTGCCGCACCGCTAACTGACGTCGATCGATCCACCTTCACGATGCAAGTCCAGTTGATACGCGGGCAATGGGAAGCAGCCGCGCAAACCATGCAAGACGCTCTGGCAAGCGGCGAAGCTTCCTATTTTTTCGATACCCGGACTTACGGCTCTGACTTAAGCGATGTACCGGAAGTCTGGTTAACCGCCGTTGCCGCGCTCAATGAGCGGGTCGCGAAACAGCGTGCCAACTACGAAACGATCAAAGACAGCCCGCTGATTCCCTGACTGACGCGGCGCTAGTTCGACTTGACCGATTCCTCTATGCGCACCCATGATCAGCACCATATTCGCATCACTACCTGAGCTTAAACTCTGAGCATTCTACCTGAGGGCATCCGCGCCTTGATGCCCTTGCCGGCACATCACAGCGTCGAAGCAGCGCCGCGCATGGCGGGAGTGATTCAAACGTACGCTATTTCAAAACCCCAATACGCCACTGTAAATCGTACCGCCGACGATAGTTAGTGAGACGAACAACCGCACCATTGTCGGTCCGGCGCCATGGGCCAGCTGGAATCGATTCCACAAATCCAACTTGCGTTGTAGTACGTGCTCCTTGCCCGGCAGCAATACCGGGTATCCGTTCGGTGTCGATCCTGCATGCGGCGCGGCATCGACATCCGCGCCTTGGGCGTGGTGATTTGCGATGTCTGTTTCACGACTGATCAGCTCCTCGAGCGCCGCCGAGCGAACTATCGACAGTGCATGTGACATGTCGCCCATCATCTGCGAGCCAACGCGACACCAATCAGGCCAGTTCTTCTTGTTAACGTCATCAATATCGAATGTCGGAAACTGAGTCGCCCAATCATTGATGCCGGTCTGTTCAGCAATGGTCGCCGGCAGCACGATTTGAGTGGCGAACGACGACACTTCCCGCATGGCTTCCTGTGCCTGTCGGCATACCTTCAACATTCTTTTCTTTTCGAAGTGGCCAATCTGCCCATCCGCTGTGATGACTTGCCAAGTATTGGTCAACAATGATTGCTCGTTGTTAACAACGGCAGTGAGATGCTCAGAGCAATGTAACAAGTGAATCAGACTCAGCAAATAGTCGTGCCAACCGCCATCCAAAGACTGCGCAGCGAGAAGATGTGCCTGCCGACAATTCGCATCATGTAATTTCAGACTCTCCGCAATTACCTTGCGCTCTTGCCCTACTTGCTCGATGGCATCCGGGATATCGCTCTTGTCGAGCTCTTCGCCTCGATGACGAATGACGCCACCAGACGGTTTCAGTGCACCTGATGCTAGCGCCTCTAGCGTATGCCGCTCTGCATCCAGGCTTCTGGCCTGCTCCAACTGGTCCGCAATAGACGCGGGATACAACGCCGACAACGTATCACTGTCGGACGTGCTGAGCTGAGCACAGTCGAGCATCTCGGTGACACTCGCAAAGTTCCTTACCGGGCTGCGCGATAGATAGGTACCGCGGAATTGTGAGGACAGAGAGGCTTTATTGAAACGACGCGTCATTGCATCCTCTGCAGGTACGGTTTCGAGTTCGTTCACTTTTTCTGCATTGTAGAACCCGAGACTGATTTGCTCGCGCAACGCAGGCGCGTCGCGGAACACGAGCCAAGCAGAACGGCTGTCAATGTCCGCTGCGACATAGACATCTTTTGCATTGTCCTCGCGATCGCGGTTCGCCGGGTGCGTTGACCACATTTGCGGCGGCATTGCGGTTTGCTCGGAAAACACGCGATGCTCGCTCGCTTGTGTGTCTCCAGGCTCAGGCGCGACACCGTACGTGTCATCGTCCAACACTCGCCGGATCGTGGTCACCGCCTCTAGCTGCGCATCAAAAAGATCACCGATGCGCTTGCCGTTGCCGGCTTCTTGACCCATGACATCCAATGTTGTCTGCCATGCCTCGTCGGCAGCTTGTAATTTGTGCAGGGCATTCACCAATGCATCACTGCCAGTTACCGAGACAGCAACCAGGTCGGCGTTAAATTCCATTTCACGACTCAAAGCGCGCTCCGCAATGATGACGACGGAAAATAACGTGTCCATCAACGAGCGTATTGACCAGATGATCAACGCAAGAATCCAGCCAATCCATGCGACCCGAATATCGATCCGCGAAATGAAGCGTACGACAGTATCCAGCCAATCACGTGTTGCGACCATGTGCGCGATTATCTGCTGAGCCACATAGACCCACCGCCCGACGGCCATTGCGCCTTGTGCGAAGTGACCGAACTCATGCGCGAGCACCGCTTTCAACTCACCAAGATTCAGCACGTTCACTAACCCAAGGCCGATGATCAGGTTTTTCTTCGATGGAAAAACAAGATTCATCAGCGACAAGTCATAGAACACTGCGGCGTTCACTTCCGGCGTGATGAACACCCTGTGTGGCTTCGGTGCACCGATTTCATCGGCGAGCTGGTGCAGAAAATCGAATAGCGCTGGCTCTTCTTCCGCCGTGACCTCGACGCCACCCGGGTTACCTGAGCGCCGCTTGGTGAACAACGACTTGAGGAGGAACACGGTCAGCAGCGCCGACATACCGGTTACCAACAGGTGGAATAGGTCTGTCTCGCCTGACTGTATTCGTAAGAAATTGTTGTATGCGATGTAAGCAAAGCACGCAGTCAATGCAAGATACACAACGATGAATGCCAGCAATCCTGCCATGGCCAACCATGCCTGACGCTTGTAACTCGCCCGTGCTTGAGTCAGGTTCTCCGGTACGTTCTGTGGACTCGGAGGGTAGTGAGTAATACCTGACATGCGATGCTCCCTTTCTTGTTTTTTTGTATTGTGCCCGGCAATGGTAACAATTGGGTTAAGAAAGTAAAAAGGACGTACCGCCGGGAGCTCACCTAGTCGAGTTTTTTTCGTCACAAGTGATGCGTGCGCTTGGGCGTTCAGCGCTTGACGAACACAGTGAATGGCTGAAGATGCAGCGCAGCCGTGCGATCGCGCAAGGTGAGATTTGGCGAATGGGCAGCTAGGGCAAAGTGCTCTGCACCTGACGCATCAATCCGTCAGCGCGACTTCACTCACCGAGAAATTGGCGAATCGAACGTTTTCTTCTTCGGGCCGCAGATTATCGCGATCAAGGATGGATCGATAGATGCCCCATTTGGGTCGTACGAAATGGTCCGACTGCGTACCACGCCATAAATCAAGGTTCTGCATGTCGATATCGAAAATGACTTCATCGTCACGCATACGCGTCACGATCATCCTTAGCGTACCGGTATCCGAGAACGTGGCGCGGCAATAAGCATCGAGCCACTCACCGGTCACCAAAGACCAATCAGTCCGCGCCAGTAACGTCGACTCTGTGAGCGAACTGTGCCGCACCTCAATGCCATCTTCCGCACTGCGTTCGGCGCCACTGATGGTAATGATGGGTTGGCTATCAGACCCGCCAACAGCCTTTAGCTGGAAAAAGTGACTAAAGCGTCGCGACACTGACATGTCGTCATTGATTCTGAATTTCCACCGATAGACGAAAGTCTCGCCTTCGAAACCCTTGAGCACTTCCTCCGATCGGTCGTAGGTTTTGATTTCATTGCGTTGACGATCCGTGATGTCCTGGCGATCACGATCGATGTCAGTATCGCGATGAATGATAAATACGAAATGCTCGCCTACCGTTTCATCGCTATCCTCATAAATATGTGCGACACCGGGATGATTGATCGAATACAGATCGGGCGCTTCGATAGGGCGCGGTCCGCCGAACGTGCGAATCAAATCGTAGGCCTCCATACCCGACTGCGCGCCATCCGCATCCAGCGTGCGTACCGATAACTCAACAAATGCTGCTTCATCCACCGGGACGGTTGGCGTCGCAGTGGGCGGTGGTGTCGGTGGCGCGCTAACGGGTGGCACACTATTGCGGCTGCCGCCGGACCCACAGGCACTCAGGACAATGCAAACACATAGCGTGGTGAATGTCGCCGCACGCGAATGGGCACGTGGAGAGGCGATTATGTGTCTTGTACTGCTCATCGTTGATGTCTTAGTCATGGCATATTACGCGTAGGCTGCACGTGTTCAGTGCAAGTGATTTGGTGTGCTAGCATCGTAACCGACTGCAACGTTGATCGCACTGCTGAGTCTCATCTTGAAAGCACGACCCACGCCCACGCTTCGGAGAACGACCATTCACAGACTTACCGTTACCTTGCGTGCATTCGCGCTCACACTGGCTGCATGCACTGCGTCCGCGGCTATTGCACAAACGCCGGGTTTTCCGACTGCAGAAGATATCGCCGGTGACTGGAACGGCGTCTTTCAGTGCGACGGTTACACGAACCA
The DNA here is from genome assembly GCA_039815365.1 of Pseudomonadota bacterium. Classification (GTDB taxonomy): domain Bacteria; phylum Pseudomonadota; class Gammaproteobacteria; order Steroidobacterales; family Woeseiaceae; genus CALBPI01. The sequence goes on from JBCBZK010000060.1 coordinate 15,211, forward strand.
GTTCGCAATCACACTGCAACACAATGGTCAGGGACGCCTCACCGGTCCGATGCAACGAAGCCTTCTTGGTCCGACCTTCAAAAAGCACCAACAGCCTTACGAGAAATCGTTACAAGTGATTGCGCAATACGACAGTCGCTCGGGTACGCTTGCGCTAGGCAACGGTTAGGGTCGTGGTCAGGAAATCCGCATTCAGGGGATCGTCTTCGAAACCGCGGGCCGTATGGCGGGGACGGTACAGTGGACGCTGGGGCGCGGCTGCAGCAGCGTACTCATGGGAAAGCGTTTTTCACGCACGGTAGGGGACACGACGTCAGAGCAGAAGTAGCCCGCATCATCCATCCACGCTAAACGCTCAGGAAGACGATGTGCCGTCCGCCGCGCGCGCAGGAAACCAAAACCGGAATTCCGCACCTGGCGTTACGTTAACCAGATCGACACGACCGCCCATGATGTCGGTCAATTGGTGCACAATGGCGAGCCCGATACCGGTGCCGACGGTCTCACGGGTCAGTTCTGATTCGCTTCGGTAGAACATCTCAAAGATGCGTTTCATCCGGTGTTTGGCGACACCAGGGCCATAGTCGCGAACCGCAAACCGGATACGATCATCGCCCGTTAGCGCTGCGCTGACCTCGATCGTTTTGTGACTCGCTGCTTTGGAAAACTTGATGGCATTGTCTACCAAATTAATGACGATCTGGACAAAACAATCCGGATCGATGTCGATCGCCACGCTGGCCGCGTCATCGGTAATATTGAAGACCAAAGAAAAACCCGCTCGCTCAACCTGATTAGCGATCCGTGACTGGGCATCGCGCATGAGCGTCGCAACATCACACGTTTGCATGTTGAGCTGTGGCTCGTTCTTGGCAATGTTCGCCAGCTGCAGCACGTTAGTGATCAATCGCGACAAGCGCTCCGATTCATCATGGATATACGCATAGTAGCTCTGGCGCTTTTCATCATCGACCCATCCTTCGCGCAACATCTCGCCGTACATTCGAATCGATGTCAGCGGTGACTTGAGCTCGTGGCTGACCGCCGACACGAAATCCTGTTGCTGCTGCCCGAGTGCTAATTGACTAAGGCCAGCGCGATAGAGCATGTTGAAACCAACGACGAAGACAACTGCCAAGGCCAATGTGATCCAGAGCAAAACCCGCGCTCCGGGCCCGGGCGGCAACGTCGTGATGCTGAATAGCAGCTCCATACCATTCAATGGTGCAATCAATCGGTGACGATGCAACGAGGATCCGTCCAAGCCACGCGAGGCACTTGTATAGTTCACATTCGAGTTGCCCGCAATCGCCTGAATCACGGTGCCCCGATACAACACATCGAGGTTCGTCATCCGCGCCAACGCCGTGTCTTTGAAGCTGTTGCCGATAACGTCTTCGGAAAATTGCGACGCATCCAGCAGCATGCCTTGAATGTAGCGTTCACCGTCACGCCAGACACGCCGGAACAAGACGAAGTGGCCGCTTCCCAGCAGGCTGAATTCGAACGGATCAATCTCACTCTCGAACGCGTTAATTTTTAACGAAGCAAGCCCGGCGATATTCGCAAAGGGCTCCGCATTCAACGGCGCATCAGTAGCAACGACTTCCGCAAGCGCACCTTGCTCCGTGCGCTTACCGCGACGAGAAGCGATCAATCGTTGCTGCACGGCTTGCTTGACTGATTGCGACTCCGACGCAACGGAAACGTCATCATCAAGCTGCCCTCCCGCTTTGTTCTGACGCGCCTGGTCTGCCGTAGTGCCCAGGCGCGACTCGCTAAGCGCATCAAATACTTCCTGCGTGTAGCCCTGCCCCGACAATGTCTGGCTTTGGGGAGACCGGGCAGACGCGGCACTCGTTGCTGTCTCACGGGTTGGCAATGGGGTTGCGGCGCTGCCATCGCGACGCTCGCGCTCTACACGCTCAGCGTCTTGTTCGGCAGTCGTTGCGAATCGTACTAATTGGTTGTCAGCGAGAATGGCTTGCAATTGACGCGCAGCAATCAGTCTCGCTTCTCGCTCTTGCGGTGCAATGCCAAGCGTCGACGCATCCGTTCGTGCTGACGGCAACATAGGCGTCGAGAAGCTGCCTTCGGAATCAATCTGAAAATACCCGAGCACACCTGGCACATCCGGGGATACCGGGAAAGACGACAATGGCGAGCGTTGAACAAAATTCGCACTGGGGTCACCTGAAACAACTAAGAAACCATAGTCGGCGAACGACCGTGAATCGGCCGTCTCGATCAGAGTCGAAAGCCGAGCATCGATCCGACTGGTCAGTTCCTGTGCGTCAGTTTGATGTTGATGGAACGCCGCCCATTTCAGCTGACCATACGCCTGCCAGATCAGAATCACGGTTGGCACCGCGAGCGCGAGAAAAAACAGCGATAAAGACCGTCGAAGCCGTGACTTGTCAACACTCTTGATAAGGCGCACCGGTAACATGGTCATTGACCAGCCAGGAGCCGGTAACCGGCACCACGCACAGTGACCAACAATTCAGGCGACTTGGGGTTGGGTTCGATTTTTCTGCGTAGTTTCGCGATATGGATATCGACAGTACGCGTCTCAATGTCGAGATTCTTCGCGTAGCCCCACACCGACGATAACAGCTCTTCACGTGACACCGCACGATCACTGTGTTGCGCCAGAAACCCCAACACTTCGATTTCGCGCTTCGTGAAACTGACATCAGTATCACCTAGCCGCCCACTCAGATTTTGCGTATCAATCTGCATATCACCGACACGGAGCATACGCACGCACTCTTGAGCCGACCTGGACCGTCGCAGAACAGCTTCAATGCGAAGCACGAGCTGTTGGATCGAGAAAGGCTTTGGCACATAGTCATCCGCACCGAGCTTCAACCCATGCACGACATCCTCATCCGCGCCTTTTGCGGTCAGCATGATAATCGGTTGTTCACGATCATCTTGTCGAATGTGATCGCAGATTGCATAGCCATCCATGCCAGGCAACATCACATCCAGCAAGATCAAGTCATAGCGCCCCGTCAGCGCTTTCTCCAAACCATCGGGGCCGGTCTCAGCGCTATCAACGGCGTAACCGTGAAACACCAACACATCAAGAAGACCGGTGCGAATCGCCTCCTCGTCTTCCACCACCAATATGTGCATTCGCTGATCCATAGCGACAAGGCTAGCACTCTGCGCCGCAGCAGTGCGCCGCCGAATGTAACGTTTTTGTAAATCCGGCTCATGTGAATTTACGAACGCGTGTCTTATTCCGGCCGAACATGAACCGTAGAGTGCTTGCAACGATTCGCTTTTCGCAACGCTCAAAGGATTCATACCATGGCACTCATCTATCGCCTTGCCCGTTTGTTCAAAGCAGACGCACACGCCGTACTCGATCGTATTGAAGAACCACAGGCACTACTCAAGCAGTCAATACGCGATATGCAGTCTGACCTGACGCAGACAGAACAGCGTATCGCACAACGTGTGCATGAGCTTGAGACGCTCTCGCGGCAGGTTCGTCAACTCGACGAGGCTTTGACCGAACACACCACCCAACTTGACTTGTGTTTTGCGTCTGGCAAAGAAGCGCTGGCGCGAAGTGTCATACGCAAGAAGCTGGCGGGTGAGCAGCTGCGCGCGCAGATTCACTCGAACGCCGCGCAATTGAACGAACAACTCGAAACCCAACGCGCAGCGCTAGCGCACAAACGAACGACGCTGGATAGTCTGCAACAAAAGGCCACGCTATTTGATGTGGGTGCACGAACGCCATCTGGTGATACGGCACAAACCGCAACGATCACTGATGATCAGGTTGAAATAGCAATGCTACGCGAGCGCGACCTCCGGAGCGCATCGTGAAGCGCCCCGGTTTTGCACAAGGCGTTGTCGTTGCTGCCGTGCTTGGCGTCATTGCAAGCACGATGGTTGCCGCGCTGACGCCTTTCGTTGGATTCGGCGGCGTCATTCGTATCGTTATTCCAGTCCTGTCTATTGCATACCTGTGTTACGTGCTGCATAGCGGCGGCGAGACGTTGGGCCGCGTGACGACGTTAACACTCTGGACAGCGATGGCCGTAAGCGCATGGTGGCTGCATCTGCCACTAGCACTGTATGTGTTGTTGCACATTGTCGCCGTGTGGATCGTACGTTCGTTGTATTGCCACAGTAGCGTGATCCCGGCGCTCATCGACTTGCTGCTCAACGCGCTCAGCGGGTGTGCCGCTGTCTGGGCGATCAGTCGCACCGGTAGTGTCTTTCTAGCGACGTGGAGCTTCTTTCTCCTGCAGGCATTGTTTGTCGCAATCCCGCGCAGCGTCACTAGTCGACGCACCGTCTCCGATGAAACCAGCGACAGCAATGACGCGTTTGCTGCCGCGGCGCGCGATGCCGAGCGCGCGCTGCAACAATTATTCAACCACTAAGAGGACATCACTATGAAGAACACACTAGCAGGCATTACATTATTTGCACTGACACTAGCATCGGTCGTGTATTACCCGAAGGTCGTCGCGAAACCGATGGCTCCCAACGCACCCGTCGACGTCGTGCAATCACAGAACCCGAAGATTGACGTCGTATTCGTACTCGATACGACGGGTAGCATGAGTGGTTTAATTCAAACGGCCAAAGACAAGATCTGGTCAATCGCGACGACCATGGCATCTGCCGAACAAACGCCTGAGATTCGCATTGGTTTAGTCGCCTATCGTGACCGCGGCGATGACTATGTCACCAAAGTCGTCGATCTGTCCTCGGATCTTGATTCTGTCTATGCAACCTTGATGGACTTCGCCGCTGATGGCGGTGGCGACGGACCAGAGAGTGTTAATAAAGCGCTGTATGACGCCGTCCATGCTATGTCATGGAGCGAACAATCCGAGGGCTATCAAGCGATCTTCCTCGTCGGCGACGCACCACCACATATGGATTACAACGAAGTTCAATACCCGGAAATCATTGCGAGCGCAATGAACATGGGCATTGTCATTAACACGATCCAGTGCGGCGACATCGCAACGACTATCGCTCCGTGGACGCAGATTGCCCAGCTCAGTCGTGGTGAGTATTTCCAGGTTGCGCAAGCGGGCGGCGCAGTCGCGTTTACAACGCCGTACGACAAAGAGATCGCAGAACTGTCGGCCGATCTTGATAGCACGCGCCTGTATTACGGCAGTGAAGCTGAACGTGAGAAAATGAACAAGAAAATTGCGGCAACTGACAAGATTCATTCGGGACTGTCGGTGTCATCGCGCGCTCGGCGCGCCGAGTTCAACGCATCGGAAGCTGGCAAAGCGAATTTGCTGGGCGACAAGGAACTGGTCTCAGACATCACTGAAGGCAGTGTTGCGTTGGAGGAACTCGAGGACGATGCACTTCCCGAGCCGCTGAAAGCGATGTCACCCGCCGAACAGAAAGACTACGTATCGCAATTGTCAGAAAAAAGAGCCGCACTACAACTCAGGATTCGGGGACTGTCAAAGCAGCGCAG
>JBCBZK010000160.1:0-6895 GCA_039815365.1 Pseudomonadota bacterium
ACGGTGGACAGCCAGATGGCTTGGAAGATCAGCTTGTCGTCATTGATACAGCAACGGGCGAATACCGCCGCTTGTTGTCAGGTGTTGCCTCGGATGAGATTACCGGCGCGACGACAACACCGGACTACGAAGTACTGTTCACCAATACGCAACATCCGGGTAACGGCAATCCATTGAGCACCAACTTCCCCGCCCCGTTTGATGGCGTGACGATCCCACGTGATTGCACGTTGATCATTCGCAAGAAAGGCGGCGGCGTTATCGGATCGTAACGATCTGACGTGCCGTAGGGCGGGCTCTCGACAGTCGAGGGCTCGCCCTTTTTTTTTGGGGTCGTATTGCGTTACGCCGACGAAAACTTGTAGCCTGTGGGCACAAGAAGAGGTGCCTTTACTGTGTCTGAAGATACTCATAAGACCGATGAAGAATACGTGAGCGACGTCATGGCGAGGCAGAGCATCCCAGGCGTTTTGTTTGGCAGCGCCATTGGCGCAGTAGTTGGCGCGATGTTGTTCGCAACGTTCGGCGGCATGGGCGCCACGTTAGTGGTGTTATTGTTGTTGCCTGCCGCTGTTGTGGGTTTCGGCGCAAAGTTTGTTGGTCAACCGATAGGCTGGAAGCTACGCCTCATTCCAGCCACAGTCGCCTTGATCTTGCACGGCTTGGGGTCCTATTTATTATTCCCAAGCGCGATCGCCATCGGGCTCACCCCAGTCAGTTTCGCCATCGCATGGTATTTCTCCAAAGCGGCGATGAGTCAGCTCGAGGAAAAGGCGCTTTGGCGTCAGAAGCACGGGTTTCCGACGCCCAAACGGAGCTAGTCAGCACTTAAACAAATTCGACAGCCTCAGGCTCGCGCAGAAAATACACAGCCATCAGCGCTACAGTGAAAGGGAAAACGACCAGCGCAACGATTGACAACAGAATCGTAATTTCCATGATGCCCATGATCAATGACGCGATGGCAAAGACACGCAACAAGTCGGAACGCGTATCTGCGTCGCGCAGCAACATCACACCAACGAGAATATCTAAAATCCCGAACGCGATAATGGCAAACAGCGTAATCAACGCGATCACAGTAGACGCAAGATCGCTTCCGATCAGACTGGCCGCCGCATCGGCGGCGAATGTGCCGATGTAAAACACAACGCAGACACCGATTAATGAGGCGAATACAACATTGAGCTTGGCGTAGTGATAATGCTCGTACAACACACGGCGCACCGAAATATAGAAAAACACATTGAGCGCGCCAACCATCAGAAAAACGAAATCCATTGGCGATAGCCCATTGGCCAGAACTTCCAATGACGTGCCTTGCTGTGAGAAGCCGATTTCGAACATCCAGTACAGTGAGTAAATGACCGCTAGCGAGATAGCGCCAACAGCTGAAAGCATGTTTTGATTATCCGACATTGTGCACCTCTGTTTGCCTGCCTGGCGCATCGGCACCGGCGGCATTATCGTGATCTGACGTGTACTCGAGAATATCGCCGGCCTGACACCGCAACACATCGCAGATTGCAGATAGCGTCGCGAACCGGATGCCTTTGACCTTGCCGGTCTTTAACAGCGACAAATTCGTCGTCGATATGCCAATGCTGCGCGACAACTCATTTAGCGACATTTTTCTGCGCGCCATTTGCACGTCGAGATTGATTCGAATACTCATGGATCTGAACAATACGTAAGATTTAGATGTTTTTCAACATTTTTTTTATGTTTTACGTAAAATTTTTAACGTAAATCAGTTCTGCGCGTACGTCACCTGACACTCGAAACCAACCCTATGAAGGCGACATCGCTGACCCGCGAACCGACGGGCTTGCAGTAGATCTGACGCGGGATCAAACCTACTCGCACTGCCGTTGGCGACGCGCTGTTGCATGGCTCAAGGCGCACTGCTGCCAGGCCTCACTCAATGTTCTGCTCATCCTGCCGATACCAATCTGCAGAAGCGCGCTTGTGCGCTGTGAATGTACGCCGCATCGCATGAACGCGACCGATTTTACTGAGGCAGACAATGACCATACTTCGCTCGATTTCGTTGCGCACCAAACTCATATTGATGGTGCTTGTACCCGCTGCCGGGCTCATCTCAATGGCTTACAGCAATGTGACGACGTCGTTGGGCGTACGAGCGCAGAACAGTGAACTGCGCTCACTCGTCGAGCTCTCTGTACTGGCCAGCGACATGGTGCACGAATTACAAAAAGAGCGCGGTATGTCAGCAGGCTACATTGGCAGTCGCGGCGCCAAGTTCGACCAGGAACTCTCTGATCAGTACGTTCTCTCCGACACCAAGATAGCGAAATTCCAGACCTACTTGAACGACTTTCCGGTCGAAGATTTTGGCGCGGCGTTCGACGCCGCGCTGCAACGTGGTGCCAGCGATCTGTCGCGATTGGCCACAGTGCGCTCACGCATTCGTGCGTTTGATATCACGTTGGCAGAAGGCATCGGATTCTATACGGCGACCAATCAGAGTTTTTTGCGGCTCGTCGAATTCTTGCCGAAACTGAGCAGCGTTGGCGAACTCAGCGTTGGGGGAACGGCTTATGCCGCATTTCTTCAGAGCAAAGAGCGCGCGGGAATCGAACGCGCTGTCTTGGCTAACACATTCGCCAAAGATCGTTTCTCTCCCGGCTTCTTTGAGCGCTTTCGTGCACTGGTCAACACCCAAGATGTTTATCTGGATACTTTTCGAGCTTCCGCGTCCGAGCCGCTAAAGGCGCAATTCCAGCAGCTCATGGAAGACCCTGCCGTCAACGAGACACTGCGTATGCGCGCAGTCGCGACCGAACGCGGGGCGACGGGTGGCTTTGGCATTGACTCAACGCGGTGGTTTGCGAAACAAACACAAAAGATCAACCTACTAAAGCAATTCGAAGATCAAATGGCGGCTGACCTTAAAGCGCTCACGCAAAATGGCTATGAAGCCGCATCTGAACAAGTCACCGAAACAATGACGGCAGCAGGCATTCCCTTGCTGCTCGCCGCACTACTAGGAATTGTGATCAGCGTGATGACATTGCGCGAGCTGGGAGCTGATCCGAGCCGGCTCAATCAGGTGGTATCGGCTATCGCGAACAACGATCTTGCAATCGATCTCACGACAAAAAAACGCGCAACAGGGGTCTTCGCATCCGCTCAAGTGATGCAACAAAATTTGCGCGACCGCCGTGATGCGGACCAGAAAATGCTGGCCGAAAACGGGAGAATTCGGAAGGCACTTACTAACGTTGACGGCAATGTCATGATCAGCGACGTCGACAACTCGATTATCTACGTCAATGACGCCATGCAGGAGTTCTTCGGCAGCATCTCGGCGGTTGTCCAGAAAGAACTTGGCAATGCCAACGCCCGCGAGCTCATGGGTTTGGACATCGACACTTTGCACAAAGTGACACCCAACAGTGAAGCACGATTCAGTGCAATCACGCGTCAAACCTCCGGCCGACTCACGTTTGGTCAACACACGATCGACTGGGTAGCGAACCCGGTACTGGCGGACGACGGTGAGCGAATTGGCACCGTCTTCGAATGGACCGACCGCACACATGATCTCGCTGAAGAAATCCGGGTGCAGGCAACGTTGGCCGAGAACGGACGCATCCGCGAAGCACTCACAAACGTTGCTGGCAACGTCATGATCGCCGGCCGTGAGCAGCATGTTGTCTACGCAAACGATGCCATGCTTGCGTTGTTCGCTGATATTAAATCGCACATCACACGCGAGCTACCGCAGGTTGATAGCAATTCGCTGATGAACGCCGATGTTGACGTGTTACACAAAGCAGCCGCAGGATCGCAGAGCTTCTTCGGCGCACTGAACGCGCAACACGAGGGACGTGTGACATACGGTCCGATCACGCTCGACTATGTTGCAAACCCTGTTTTCGGAGCAGACGGCGAACGACTGGGCACTGTCTTTGAATGGACGGATCGTACGGCCGATCTTGCCGAAGAGATTCGTGTTCAGGCGACACTGGCAGAGAATGGGCGAATTCGTCAGGCGCTGACCAACGCTGTCGGCAACGTAATGATTGCAGGCCCAGACGGCGAGATCATTTTTGCGAACAACGCCATGACCGCCTTCTTCTCCAGAATACAATCAGACCCGCAAAGCCAGTTAGGCGTCTCCGGCACCGATGCGCTGATCGGCATGAGCGCCGACCAATTGCACCAATCGAGCAGTCACAGCGGGTCGCTCGCCAACCTCGTCACAGCACAGAACGGGGAAATTCAACTCGGTCAATTTACTATCGACTATTTTGCAAGCCCCGTGCTCTCGCCCGACGGCGAGCGCCAGGGAACTGTTATCGAGTGGCTGGATCGCACGACGGAGTTAGTCGTCAAGTCTGAGGTTCAGACGGTCGTCAACGCCGCGCTGGCCGGTGACTTGAGCCAACGTATCGCCCTCGAAGGTAAGGACGGCTTTTTCGCGACGCTATCCGAGAGTGTCAATCAGCTAGTGACGATCGCCGAGAACGTCGTCGACGACACGATGCGCGTATTTGGAGCGGTCGCGGTCGGTAACTTGACCGAGACGATCGACGCTGACTACGAAGGTGCGTTCAACCAACTCAAAACCGACGCCAACCAAACGATCGACAAACTCACTGAAGTGGTGCGTGATATCCAGCAATCGGCCGGGTCCGTCAAGACAGCCGCCGACGAGATATCCCAGGGTAACCTTGACCTCAGTCAACGGACCGAGTCACAAGCCTCCAGTCTCGAGCAGACCGCATCAAGCATGGAAGAGATGACCAGCACCGTGCAGCAGAACGCTCAAAATGCGCAGCAGGCGGACACGCTGGCGCGTTCTGCACGTGAACAAGCAGAACGTGGCGGTGCTGTCGTGAGTCAAGCGGTGAAAGCGATGCACGACATCAATGAGTCGAGCAAGAAAATCGCTGACATTATCGGCGTCATCGATGAGATCGCATTCCAAACCAACTTGCTCGCACTGAACGCATCAGTCGAGGCTGCTAGAGCCGGCGAACAGGGTCGCGGGTTTGCTGTGGTTGCCAGTGAGGTTCGCAACCTTGCCGGGCGCAGCGCGACCGCCGCAAAAGAGATCAAAGAGTTGATCGAAGACAGTACTCAAAAGGTCAATATTGGTTCAGAACTGGTTGACGAATCGGGCGGTACGCTTGAGGACATCGTGAACGGCGTGAAGAGTGTGACAACGATTGTGGGAGAGATCGCGATGGCCAGTCAGGAGCAGTCATCAGGCATCGTTGAAGTCAACAAGGCCATTGCGCAAATGGATGATTTGACGCAGCAGAACGCGGCATTGGTCGAGCAAGCCGCGGCGGCGAGTCAGTCGTTGGGCGAACAAGCGACCGGCCTCAATCGTTTGATGGAATTCTTCTCCGTGCGCGGCGGTATGCAACAAACACCTGTCGCGGCAGCGGTCACGGAAATGCCTGCACAGCCACAGCTCGCGACAACACAACTTGCATCGATGAGTGCAGGAAACACGGCAATAGAATCAGACTGGTCGGAGTTCTAGAACGATGAGAAACACAACCAAAACACTGCTGATGGTCAGCGCACTTATGGGTATTTCTTTCAGCGCAGCTGAAGCGAACGACACCCCAGCAACACAGTCGCAACGATGGTGGTTTGATGGTCGTTTGCGCGTTGAGACAGTCGACCAAAACAATGGTCTACGCGACGCTAACGCAATTACGTTGCGATCGCGGTTGGGATTCCAAACCGACAGCTATGGCGATTTCGGGTTCCTGGTCGAGGCCGAGAACATCTTTGCCCTGCAAGATGACTACAACAGCACGACCAACGGTCAAACCGACCGCGGTGTGGTTCCTGATCCGGAAGACACCGAAGTCAATCGTGTACAGCTCACCTATAACGGGTTCGACGACACCCGCATCACACTCGGGCGACAGCGCCTGCTTTTCGACAACGCACGTTTCATCGGTAACGTTGCGTGGCGACAGAACGAACAGACGTTCGATGCGCTGTCGGTGAAGAACACGTCATTACAAGACACCACCATTGAAGTTGCGTATGTCAGCAGTGTGCGACGAATTTTCGGACCTGACAGCCCGAACGGTACGACTGATATGCGCTCGCCATTGATACACGTCCAGTACAACGGATATGACAAGGCACAAGTGTCGGTTTATGGGTATTTTCTTGATTTTGAGGATGCACCGGATAACTCAAATCAGACGCTCGGGTTCCGGATCAAAGGCAACAGCACCGTCGACAAGCTACCGATTGACTATGTTGTCGAGTACGCTCGCCAACTCGACTACAAAAGCGGTGTCGATGCGATCGACGCAGACTATGTTCACGCTGGCGCTGGCGTCAAAATTGGCGGTATACGCGTTGCGATAGACTATGAACTGCTAAGCGGCGATGGCACTTACGGCTTCCAGACGCCACTGGCAACTGCGCATGCGTTTAATGGGTGGGCCGATCTATTTCTGACGACACCAGCCGAAGGCCTTGCTGATATCAACGTCAGCGTCAACGCAGTGGTGAAAGGCACGAAACTGCGCGCTGTTTACCACCAGTTTGATGCCGACACTGGCAGTCAAAACTACGGGTCGGAGATCAACTTCATCGCTACGCGGAAGTTTGGTGAACGTCTGTCGGCTGGACTCAAGTTCGCCGACTACAGTGCTGATGAGCGCGGCGTAGACACAACCAAGTTCTGGATGTGGGCCGGCGTAAAATACTAAGAACGGGACTGACGGGAAGGCAGAGATGCTATCGTCGAGGCACCCCCTTAATAGGCGGGGGCCAAACACCCGAACACCGAGTCTTTATGGTTATAGATGTTATGAAAAAAACCCAGAGGGTACCGGATGCTCACAACACCCCCCTCCCACCCCAATTTTTAAAAAAAGGTAAACAC
>JBCBZK010000002.1:0-74074 GCA_039815365.1 Pseudomonadota bacterium
CCCGAGCCTACTCTGTCTGCCAACTGCGCACTGGAAGCCAGTAAGATTGGCCACGCTCGAGCGTTGTCGTGGCCGCCATCTCTGTCCAAAGCAGAAGCATTGGTCAGTGATCCGATCAACGGAACAACCGATCCTTTGCATATTCCGGGCGCTGTTGTGGAGTACACCATCACCGTTGTGAACAACGGTAGTGCTGATGCGACCAGCGTGAGTGTGACGGATATTATCGACACCGCTAATCTGACGCTGTTATTGGCGCAGTACAACGGTGGTGCAGCTGATATTACCTACACCATCGCTGGCGGTGCGGCGGCATTCTGTACGGCAGATGCTGCTGACGCAGATGCAGATAACTGTGGTCTTTCGGGTTCAACCCTTGAGGCTGATGTTGCTGCGACGTTGACGGCAGGTGATTCGTTAGTTGTGAGCTTCCAGGTCACGATTAACTAAATCCTGTGAGACGTTTTATCGCTACATCTGGAAATGCCTGGAGCGCACGCAAGTGCGCTTCAGGCTTTCTTGTGCGCGTGAAGAACGTCTTGGCAGTAGCCGTATTGGGCTGGATGGGTGGTATTGCTGTCACGCATGCCGCCACGCCTCCCGGCACACTGATTTCGAATACCGCATCGGTGACTTTCGAAGACGTTGCCGGTGACCCGGTATTGGTCAACAGTAATACCGTTGCGACGACCAGCGTGTTCGGTCGTACACCAGCAACGACGGGCTTTATCCGCCTCGTCGATACGCCGGTCGCTGTTGCCGAATTGCGCGGGCCGACACGATGTTTGGCGAATGGTGTGTTCGCACCGTTGCCAGCACCTTTAGACAGTAATGGGCAGCCGTTAGATCTAACGCAAGCCCTGCCAGCATTGGATGCTGGTATTTACAATGCGGACGAGACCGCGTTCGTGCGTTTGGAAGACGGCGACCAAAATCTCAACCCAAATTTGCGCGAAACGGTTGAAGTGACCGTTCGCAATAACGACAGTGGTGATAGCGAAACGCTATTGTTGCTTGAGACAGACCGCAACACCGGTGTGTTCTCAGGCTATATCGCTTTGTCAGACGCGCCGACCCAATCAGGCAACTGTAGTCTCGAAGGCGGCAGTGACACCACGGTTCAGATTGATTACACGGACCCGGCGGATGCGCAGGACACAGCGCAAGCGCTTGCGCTGATCGAGCCACTGTCGATCGTGTTTGATTCGACGACAGGTCTGCCTGTTGATGGTGCGACGATTACGTTGGTCGACGACGCTACCGGTCAGCCAGCAGCCGTCTTTGGTAATGACGGCATTAGCAGTTACCCATCAACGATCATCAGCGGTCAGCCGGCGACTGATGCCAGTGGCATCGTCTACGTAGTACCGCAAGGTGGTTTCCGCTTCCCGATTGTAGCGCCGGGCCGCTATCGTTTGTCGGTGGTAGCACCTGTGACGTATATCGCGCCTTCAAATCGCAGCGTTGATGAGCTCAACAACTTGCCGAACGCGCCATTCGATCTTGCTGATGCATCGTTCGGCAGTGTGTTCGAGCAACTCGTTAACGGTGCGACAACGCTTGTCGATATTCCGCTCGATCCGTTTGACGGGGGTTTGTTCCTGACCAAGAGCACGACGGCTGCGACAGCGGCGGTGGGCGATTTCGTACCTTACACGCTGACGCTGGAAAACAGCTCGGAGCGTGCGCCCGCGACCAACATCTCTTTGACGGATACACCGTCACCAGGCATGCGCTTTGTGTCAGGTTCGGCGCGCCTAGATGGGCAGCGCATCGACGATCCAACACCACTACCCGGCACGGCGGGTGCTTTTGAATTTACGCTACCAGCGTTGCAGCCTGAGCAGCGCATTACGCTTACCTACGTCCTTGAGGTCACCGGTGGTGCGCGCGGTAAAGAGGCGACCAACATTGCAAACGCGACGGCGGATGGCGACCTTGCGTCGAATCAGGCGCAAGTCGCGTTAGTACTGCGCGAAGATTTGTTCCGATCACGCAGCACGATCATCGGTCGAATTGTCGAAGGCGATTGCACCGACAAGACATTCTCGGACGAGGCGGGTGTTGCAGGCATACGTGTCTACATCGAAGACGGTCAGTTTGCCGTTTCTGATGAGCACGGGCGTTTCCATATGGAAGGTCTCGAACCCGGTCGTCATACGGTGCAGCTTGATACGGTGACAATTCCGGATTGGCTGGAGCTTGCGTCGTGCGCTGATGCACCGCGTTTCGGCGGTCGCGCATCATCGCAATGGGTGAATCTGTCTGCTGGTCTGGTTGAGCGTGCTGATTTTTACTTGCGCCGCAAAGCAGCGCATACCGGTGAAGTATCAATGGAGCTGACGAACCGTACCGGTGACTCACCGGATATGATCAACTATGAGTTGCGCGTGTCGGGCAACGGTGCAGTCAACCTGGATGGCGTCAGCGCGACGGTATTGCTGCCGCAAGGCGCCCAACTGGAGCCAGGTACATCGCGTTTGTATGGTGCGTTGCTGCCAAGCCCGCGCCTGGCCGGTAACGCGGTCGTCTTCGTGTTGGGTGAGCGCCGGAACACGTGGAATGACACGGTGACCTTCAGCGCGGCCGTGGATGCCTCATACTCGGGCGAACTCGTTAGCCGCGCGGTCGTGAACTTCAATACGCCGGTTGCGAAGAACCAGCGTACACCGGTGGGAGAGGCGCGCATTCAACGTGAGGCTGCAACCACCGAGAATGCGGATTACGTGCTCGCATTGACGTTCGATGTCCTGTCGGCCGAATTGTCAGCGACGGACAAGCAAGAACTGGACGTGTTGATCGACCAATGGCGCGGCGTCTATCGCATTGAGATCAATGCGATTGGTCACACGGACGGTCAGGGTATCGCGGCGCGCAATCGACACATATTCGAAGACAACTATGCACTGTCGCGCGCGCGCGCTGCTGCTGCTGCGCGCTATCTTGCCGATGCGCTCGATGTTGCTGACAGCTCAATTTCTGTTCAGGGCAAGGGCCCTGACAAACCTGTGGCCAGTAACGCGAGCGCGGAAGGGCGCAAGCGCAACCGTCGCGTAGAATTGATCATGACCGGTTTGCGCCCCGGGCGTCAGGCCGCGGTGGAAGTCACTCAGCGCGACAGTGGCAAGCAAACGACGAACACGCAAGCCGACAAGCGCGGGCCCGAGGCGAGCGAAGATCCGCTGGACGAAAAAATTCGCCGTAACGAAGCATTAGCCGAAACGGCCGACGTGCCGGTCGTACCCGAATTCACTCAATTGCCCGCCACTGACGGTTTCGTTTTGCCGAGCGCTGACTACCAGCCGGCGATTCCCAGCTTGACCATCGCGGTATCGCACAAGTCCGGTCAACGCGTGGAGCTGTTACTCAATGATCGAGCGGTGAGTGCTCTGAACTTCGACGGCACAACGAACGATGCAGACAAAACCCGCGCGGTAAGTTCGTGGCGCGGCGTCGACCTGGACGAGGGCGACAACCGACTGGTTGCGCGTGTCGTGGACGGCAATGGTGCTTTTGTTGCTGAGTATCAACGCAACGTGCATTACGCCGGTCAACCCATAC
Source organism: Pseudomonadota bacterium (assembly GCA_039815365.1). Lineage (GTDB taxonomy): Bacteria > Pseudomonadota > Gammaproteobacteria > Steroidobacterales > Woeseiaceae > CALBPI01. The sequence continues at coordinate 3,562 of JBCBZK010000002.1, forward strand.
GCGGCAAGCTCTTGCCAGAGCAGAGTCGACTGATTGCCGACGGCCGTCAGCGTCCCGTACTCGCCGTTCAGTTGTTCGACGGCGATGACCAGCCGGCGCGCGCGGCATCCATTGGCGGTTTCACCGTCGATCAGCCGTACCGTTCCTGGTTTGAGGTCAGTCGAGACCGCGATAACGATCTCGTGCGCATTGGCGAGCGCGATCCTTTCTATCGCGTTGGTCCGGACGGCATTGCGTACATTGAACTGGAGCCAACCACCACCGCTGGTGAAGTGACGCTACGACTGAAGTTTCAGAACGAGCGCGAGCAGGAGCTGCGAGCGTTCATTCAACCGGCGCCACGCGACTGGATTCTGGTTGGTTTCGCGGAGGGAACGCTGGGTTACAACACGTTACGCGACAACACAACGCTGGCTGAGGCTGCGCAGCTGGAAGATGAGTTCTACAAAGACGGGCGCGTTGCGTTTTTTGCGAAAGGTCGCATCAAAGGCGATGCACTGCTGACCATTGCCTACGATACGCGCGGCCGTGCAGTAGATCGCGATGCCTTCCGCACTGAAGTGGATCCGGATCAGTACTTCACGCTCTACGGCGATGGCACCGAAAGCCGTTTCGAGGCCGCAAGCCAACGCAAGTTGTACGTGAAACTGGAGCGCAATCAATTCGTCGCTTTGTTCGGTGATTACACAACCGGTTTGTCGACGAACGATCTGTCACGTTATGAAAGGCGTTTTAACGGGTTGCAAGTCCAATATGTTGGCAGCCGCTTTACGTTTAACTCGTTCGCTGCTGATTCGAATCAGGCGTTTTCGCGCGATGACATTGCTGGTAACGGCACGTCTGGTCTGTACCGCCTGTCATCGCAAAATCTCGTCATCAACAGTGAGCAGGTGCGGATCGAAACACGCGATCGATTCAACGCCAGCCAGGTTCTGGAGACGCAACGTCTGACGCGTTATCTCGATTACGATATCGACTACATCAATGGCACGCTGTTCTTTAAACGTCCGATTGCATCCCGTGATCAAAACCTGAATCCACTGATTATCGTTGCCGAGTACGAAACACGGAATGGCAATGAAGACGATATCGTCGCGGGTGGCCGTGCTGCGGTGAAATTGTTTGATCAGCGCGTCGAAATCGGCGTAACCGGGATTCGCGAAGAAAACGCGGTCGATGCGAACCATCTGATCGGTGCCGATCTAACCTGGCAGGTGAATGACGCGACATTGGTACGTGCGGAGTATGCCGATACGGACCGTGACGATCTGCAGCAGGCGACGTCGGGCTACGCATACAAAGTGGCCGTAGAACACAACACAGGTAACATCGACGCTCGCGTGTTCCATGAATATAGCGATGCAGGATTTGGGTTGGGACAGCAGACTGGCAACCAGCTGGGCGTTCAAAATAGTGGCGGACAATTGCGTTGGCAGTTTGCCGAGCGCTGGTTCCTGCAGTCGCAAATCGGTTTGCAAGAGAATCTCGACACGGGTACCGAGCGCCGTCTTGCGGACGCCGAGCTACGATTCGATGCCGGCAAGTTCAACGCATTTGCAGCCGTTGCAACGGTCAAAGATGAGGCGACCGATGGTACCGTACGCGAGTCGGAACTCGCCCGGATCGGTGTATCGCAACGTATCTGGGGCGACAGACTGACGCTGCGTGCACAAACCGAACAAGCGATTGGTGACAGCGACGGCAGCCTGGATTTCCCGGCACGCACAGTCGCTGGTGTTGATCTGAACTTCCGCAATGCGACGCTGTTTGTCGAGCACGAAATGGCAGAGGGCGAGAACATCGATGCGCAAACGACGCGTGTCGGTTTGCGTGCTACGCCGTGGCAGCGTGCGCAGTTTACGACGACGCTCGACAACCAAGTGACGGAATTTGGTCCGCGATTATTCGCAAACGTTGGCCTTGTGCAAGGCTGGCAGATTTCAGAGCGCTGGACGGTAGACCTGGGTGTGGATCACGCCAACACCTTGATCGAAGGCCAGCCGCTGGTGTTCGACGTTGAAAGGCCGTTGGCATCTGGCAGTCTGAGCGCTGACTACGTGTCGGCGTTCGTCGGTGCGTTGTACCAGTCAGATCTTTGGTCGGCGAATTCTCGCATCGAGCATCGTAACGCCGATACAGATACGAGCGAGACGGTCGTTGTTGGCTGGTTCCGCGAGCCTGTGGCCGGGCACGGTTTCTCCGTTGGCCTTCAGTATTTTGACAGCGAGCGCGCCGATGCAAGCACGCAGAGCCGTGGCGATATTCGCTTTGGCTGGGCCTATCGCAAGGCCGAGCGGCAGTGGGCATTCCTGAACCGCACCGACATCGTATTCGACGAAACGCAAACGACTGGCGCGTCTCGCGAAAGCCGCCGCTACATCAACAACTTTAACGCGGTACGGCGACTCGCTGCCGGGCGCGAGCTCGCGCTGCAATACGCCGCCAAATACGTATCCTCTGAGTTCGATGGAGACCAATACAACGGTTACACGGATCTTGCCGGCATCAGCTACCGCGCGCCGTTCGGTGAGCGTTGGGAGTATCGGTTGAATGGCAGTGTGCTGCATTCGTGGGACAGCGACGTGTTGGACTACAGCGCCGGCGCGGAGATCGGGTACAACCCGCGCGACAACCTGTGGTTGAGTTTCGGTTACAACCTCATTGGCTTCCGTGATGCCGATTTTGAAAATGCGCGTTACACAGCCGCAGGTCCGTTCATCAACGTAACGATCAAAGCCGATCAACAGACATTACGTGAGATTGCCGGCCGATTTCGGGGCAACCGCTAACCCGTAAAAGCGGTACACTGCGCGCCATGATCGATATGGATGCGTTGCTCGGCGAGCACGGCCCGGTGGCCGGCGCAATTTCAGGCTACCAACCCAGAACCTCGCAGCGTCTGATGGCGCAGGCCGTGACCGATGCGTTGCAGTCTGACGAGTCGTTGGTGGTGGAGGCAGGCACCGGCACCGGTAAGACGTTTGCGTATTTACTACCCGCGCTACTATCAGGCGCGCGCACGATCGTATCGACCGGTACTCGGGCATTGCAGGACCAGCTGTATCACCGTGATCTTCCATTGATTGCCAAGGCCGTCGGCAGACCGGTCAGTTCGGCGTTGCTAAAGGGCCGCGCGAATTATCTGTGTTTACAACGGCTGGAGAATGCGCTGACCGAGAATGGTGCGTTCACCGGTCAGGAATCGGCGGCCTTGCGCGCATGGCGCGATTCAACACACAGCGGTGATAAAGCGGAGGTCACTGCAATCGCCGAAGACGCGACGCTATGGCCGCGGGTCACCTCGACGGCTGACAATTGCAGTGGACAGAAGTGCCCGTTCTACGATGATTGCTATGTCGCGAAGGCGCGGCGCGATGCGCAAAAGGCAGATTTAGTGGTGGTCAACCATCATTTGCTGCTCGCAGACCTTGCGTTCCGCGAGGGCGGTTTCGTCGAGTTTCTGCCTGACGCTGATGCGATCATTATAGATGAGGCACATCAGTTGCCCGACATCGCGCTGACTTTTTTCGGTGTGAGTTTATCGCTGCGACAATTCAATGAGCTGTTCGATGAGTTAGAAGTGCTGCTGTCGGCGATAGGTGGACCTGTGTTCGACGATGCGCTACGCGAGTCGCGCACCGCAACACTCAAAGTGCGCGAGCATGCACCCGTGGCCGCTGGGCGCTATGACCAGTCTGGCATCAGCGATGCGCTCACGGCGCAATTGGGAACGCTTGCAGATGCGTTGCAAGCACTGGTCGATACGATCGATGCGTTAGGTGATGCCGTTGACGGCATTGATGCGTTGCTGGATCGTTTGCTGCGCCTGTACGATCGGCTGCGCATCGTGTCGGCCGACGATGACGAAGAAGGATTGCGGTGGCTGGACGTGACGCAGCGGGGGATGCGTTGGCACATGACGCCGCTGGATGTCTCGGAGCGCATGCGTGCGGCCGTCGATGCGACCGAGGCAGCCTGGATTTTTACATCTGCGACGCTGGCCGTTGGCGAAAAATTCTCGCATTTCACCGATCGACTCGGTTTGAATGACGCTCGCTGCCTGAAGTTTGAAACGCCGTTCGATCTGGCCAGCCGCTCGCGCCTGTTTGTGCCGCGTGATCTTCCCGCGCCTAACACCGAGCACTACATTCCTGCATTGTTGCGAGAGATCGCCCCTTTGCTGGCACACGTTGATGGCGGAGTGTTTTTTCTGCACACGAGTTATCGTGCACTGAATCAGAGCGCCGCCTGGTTTGACGAACGTCCGGCATTGCTCGGTGACCGGCCGCTTTATGTGCAGGGCGATGCGCCGCGCGGACAGCTGCTCGAGTCGTTCCGCAAGGAGGGTAATGCCGTGCTGTTGGCAACGGGCACGTTTTGGGAGGGGGTCGACGTGCGTGGTCGCGCATTACGCATGGTAGTGATCGACAAGTTGCCATTTGCGTCTCCGGATGACCCGATGTTGGTTGCGCGCAGTGCTTTTTTGCGCTCGCAACAACGCAACCCATTTGTCGAACAGCAGTTGCCAGAGGCAGTCCTTGCACTAAAGCAAGGGGTAGGGCGCCTGTTGCGCGATGTCGATGACTTCGGGGTCATTGCCATTGGCGATCCGCGACTGTATTCGAAGGGATATGGCAAAACGTTTCTGTCGGCGCTCGCGCCGGTCCCGGTGACTGATACCGCCGACGATATCGCGCGTTTTCTCGATGGATTCGATCAGGGCGACTCTGTGTCGGTTGCGCAATGAGCGTTCGCAATCTGTTGTGCATTGACGCATCGTCTAACGTCTGTTCGCTGGCAGCACAAAGCGCTAGCGGTGTTTTCAGTGTGAGTGAAGATCAGGCGGGTAGTCATGCCAGTAGCCTGATGGCGCTGTTGGACGGGATTCTAGAGGACGCGCAACTGTCGCCCGAGGTGCTGGATGGCATTGTGTACGGTTGTGGTCCCGGTTCTTTTACGGGTGTGCGAATCGGCATCGCTCTGGCGCAAGGTCTGGCGCATGGTGCGCAAATAAAGATGTTGCCGGTCTCCAGTCTTCGTAACATTGCGCAGCAATGGTTCGACAAGTATCCCGACGATGACGTTGTCGATGTGGCTATCGATGCGCGCATGGGCGAGTGGTACGTGAGCCGTTGCACGCGCGACGCACGCGGTATCGCAAACACTGTGGGCGAGGAAGTGTTGGCGGAGCCGGGCCCGTGGTTATCCACACGCGATGCGCAAACGCCGGTTTACGTTGGCATCGCGGCACTCGACGATGCGCAGCGTCAGCTCGCACAGGTGCGCAAATTGCGCCTGACGGTGGGTTTGGCTGCACCATCCGCGCGCACGGCATTAGCGATAGCGCAAACGGCGGATGTTGCTGATTGGCATGCCGCGGAGACGGCCGCCGCCAGCTATGTGCGGGACAAAGTCGCACAGACGATCGCCGAGCGTGAAACGCGATAGCACGCTTGTCGCGCCAGTGGTGTAACATTTCTGTAACGCCAACTGGTTGTAATGCTTCCGTAATTGGAGGCGGTAATTATGAGTGGGTTACGGATTCTGGTAATTGAAGACGAGATCGCTATTTCCGACATGGTGACGTTTCATTTGTCACGCGCCGGATATACGGTCGATCAGGCGCCGGATTGCAAAAGCGCGCGCGATCTCTTGGCCGAGAATGGGGCTGACCTTGCTATCGTCGATTGGATGCTGCCGGATATGAGCGGCTTGGAGCTCGTCCGATCGTTACGTCGCGATTCCCAGCTTGAAGATATGGCGATCATCATGCTGACAGCCCGCGCAGACGAACAAGACAAGATTCGGGGTCTTGACGGAGGCGCAGATGACTACATCACCAAACCGTTTTCCTCGCGTGAGTTATTGTCCAGAATTCAGGCAGTCATGCGTCGCTCCGCGCCATCCGCTCGGGAGACGCATATTGCGGGCAAACTCAAGATTGACGCTGTGGGCCATCGCGTTTTTGCCGGCGATGCGGAAGTCTCCTTAGGCCCGAAGGAGTACCGGCTTCTGAAATTCTTGTTGACGCATCCCGACCGCGTTTACTCGCGCGCACAGCTTCTTGATCGCGTCTGGGGCGCAACGGTCTACGTTGAAGAGCGCACCGTAGATGTTCACATACGTCGATTGCGAAAAGCGCTGGAAGCGCATGATGCGGACGGATTCATTCAAACGGTGCGTGGGGCGGGTTACCGGTTTTCCGTTCGGGTGGATTAGTGCCTAGCGCCTGGCGACAACTTCTGCTCGGTTGCGGTGCACTGATCGCGGTAGGGTTTGCCATCGGCTATTACTTCGGCTTCCCGATGGTCGGCGCACTGATCGTGATGGCGGGCATATTGATCGCGCACTTTCGACAGCTGGTCGCGCTCGACAAAACCCTTCAGTTACGCAAGCCCGTTCAGGTGCCTGATGGCGATGGTATCTGGGCGCGAGTGCTGGCAAGCGTACGCTACCAACAGCAACGTGTGCGTCGCATGAAGCGCCGTTACAGGCGCCTGATGAAAGAAATCCGGCAATCAACGAATGCCCTTCCCGATGGCGTTATTGCACTGACTGACACCAATGTCATCCAGCGCTTCAATGCGGCGGCGCAGGATCTTGTCGGATTGCAGCGGCGACGCGATCGCGGGCAACGCATCGATAACCTGCTGCGCCACCCGGACTTTCTGGAGTATCTTGGCGAAACCGACTACGAAAACCCGGTCGTGATTCCGTCTCCGAAACTGGAAGATCGTTGGCTCAGCATCAGGATCGTGCCGTACAACAATAATAGTCGTTTGCTGGTCATCCGCGATATCACCGAGCGAACGCGTCTGTCCCGGATGCGGCGCGATTTCGTTGCCAATGCATCGCATGAACTGCGCACACCGTTGACTGTGATCAGCGGTTACCTTGAAGCGATGGAGGAAGACGGCAGTCTTGATGACGAGTGGGAGAAACCGCTGAGCGAAATGACGCAACAGACTAATCGCATGCGTGACATTCTTGATCAGCTGTTGGCATTGTCGCGACTGGAAGTGAGTGCGCCGGCGTCCACCAGTACGACGGTAGACATGGCCGCTGTCATTGGCGAGTGCGTCTCACTTTTGACGGCAGGCCAACAGCGCATTGTTGTCGCGATTGAAAGCGACGCTTTGGTGTTGGGTGAGTACAACGAGCTCGTGTCCATCGTCAGTAATCTGATCGGTAACGCACTGCGGTATAGCTGGCCGGATACGCCGATCGGTGTCACCTGGCAAGACCATGAGGGCGGCGCGATGCTTACGGTCAGCGATCAGGGCGATGGTATTGCTGACGATGACATACCGCGCCTGACCGAACGATTCTTCCGCGTCAATCGAGGACGTGCACGCGATTCTGGCGGCATCGGACTTGGGCTTGCGATCGTCAAGCACTCATTGGCGCGGCATGATGCGCAGCTGCAGATTACGAGCGAATTGCGCGTGGGATCTGTATTTGGTTGCGTGTTTCCCGCTGAACGTATTGTGGGTCAATCAGCTGACAGGGCCGCTGCTGGCTAGTCGCAGCCCTATTAACCGCGTTGTTCGGCGGCGCTCTCGCGAACCCGCCGCCGTTTGTGCGGTCAATAACCTTGCTACACTTGCCACTGTCAGGAGCGCCTGGATCAGGCGCGTGGCGCGATGAAGAACACTTATGAAAGAACTCAATCACCACATCTCCAGACGATTCAACAAAGATCTTGAGGATCTTCGCAACAGCGTGCTTGCGATGGGCGGATTGGTCGAAACACAGCTGACCAAGGCGATCGAGGCGGTGGTTTCCGGCAACAGCGAATTGGGTCTGCAGGTCGCGCACGACGACTATAAGGTCAATCGGTTCGAGGTCAATATTGATGAGGAATGCAGCCGTATTCTCGCCACACGTGGCCCGACAGCGTCGGACTTGCGACTCATCGTTGCGATTATCAAGACCATCACCGATCTCGAACGTATCGGTGATGAAGCTGAGAAGATCGGTTTTCTTGCATCCAAGCTTGCCAATATGGACCGACCGGCGGATTCTTATCGCGAGCTCAAAACGTTAGGGTCTCAGGTTAAACAGATGTTGCATTCGGCGATGGATGCATTTGCCCGTCTGGACGCCGAGGCGGCACTGAATACCGTGCGCGAAGATGAGTTTGTGGATGAAGAATACGAACGCATTCAGCGCCAGTGCATTACCTTCATGATGGAGGACCCGCGTACGATCAAGCGCGTGATGAACGTGACCTGGGCGGCACGTTCGCTGGAGCGCATCGGTGATCACTCCAAGAACATTTGTGAGTACGTGATTTTTATGGTGTACGGAAAAGATGTCAGACATACCAATGTCGACGACGTAGAAAACAACGTGATCAGAGGCGAAGAGTCATGACATATCCCGGCTGGCGACTTGCCAACGCGCTGACGTTCGCAGCGTGCGCGGCTATGATGGCGTTCGCACTATTCGCTGAACACGTGCTGGAGCTGTATCCCTGCCCACTGTGTATTTTTCAGCGCGTTGCGGTGATTTTTCTGGGGATGATTGCGCTGCTCGCGGCACTGCACAACCCGCGCGGTGGCGGGCGATACGTATACAGCGTGCTCTGTGTGATCGCAGGCGGCACCGGGATTGCGGTTGCAGCTCGACATGTTTGGCTGCAAAACCTGCCGCCTGATCAAGTGCCAAGCTGCGGCGGCGCGAGTCTTGACTACATGCTGGACACGCTGCCGCTCGGCGAGGTTCTAAACAAAGTGCTGACAGCTTCCGGGGAGTGCGCCGAAGTGTCCTGGCGGTTCCTGTCGCTCAGCATGCCGATGTGGCTATTGATCCTGCTGTGCGCATTGATGCTGTGGATCGTCAGTACCGCCGTTTGGTCTCGCCCAAATAACAGGCAAGCTTAGGCCTCAAGCAACAACGACGTCGTAATGTCGTAATAGATGTCGCTCAGTACAGCGACATCGTCGATCCGCACGTGTTCATTGACCTTGTGAATCGATGCGTTGATAGGTCCGAGCTCGATGACATGCGTGCCGGTCGGGGCGATAAAACGACCGTCCGACGTCCCACCGCCAGTGGAGAGTTCAGTAGACAGCCCGGTGTGTTTGGTAATCGCGCGACTGACAGCGTCTGTTAGCACGCCCGGTTCTGTGAGGAACGGCTCGCCTGACAAGTGCCACTTCAATTCATAATCAACCCCGAGTGATTCGAGCACCTCGGTCACCGCATCGCGCAGTTGTTGGTGGTGCCACTCGGTCGAGTAACGAAAATTGAATCTTGCGAAACAGCTGCCAGGTGTCACATTCGGTGCGCCAGTGCCAGCGTCGACGTGGACGAACTGAAACGAGGTCGGCGGGAAGTGTTCATTGCCGTCGTCTAAAGGCATTGCGTACAGCGCTTGCAAAACAACGGCAAGATCCTCGATCGGGTTGTGTGCCAGCTGTGGGTAGGCGACATGACCTTGCACGCCTTTCAGCGTCAACATGCCACTGAGCGAGCCGCGTCTGCCAATGCGGATAAGATCACCGAGTGCATCTTGGCTCGAAGGTTCACCTACCACGCACCAGTCGATGGTTTCGCCGCGCTCGCTGAGCGTCTGCATGACCTTGAGCGTGCCGTCTCTTGCCGGGCCTTCTTCATCGCTCGTGATCAGCATGGACAGACTGCCACTGGCCTCTGGGTAGTCGGCGACGAAGCGCTCCGCGGCAACCACCATTGCCGCCAGGCTTGCCTTCATATCCGCGGCACCGCGACCGTACATCACACCGTCAACTGTCGTCGGCTCAAAGGGTGGGTATTGCCATTGGTCAACGGGGCCTGTCGGTACGACATCGGTGTGTCCGGCAAAGCACAGCACAGGGCCTTCGCTGCCGCGTCGTGCCCATAAATTGTCGGTTGGCGCGGTCGGGTCACCGAAACGCAGGTGTTCGCAATGAAACCCGAGCGGTTCAAGTCGAGACGCAATGATCTGCTGACAGCCGGCGTCCTCAGGGGTGACTGATTCGCGGGCGATAAGTTGTTCTGTCAACGCAACAGCTGGGTGCGTGGACGCGTTAGCGTGTGTACTCATGCGCGTACTATGCACCGATTAGCGTCGTTTCGAAATAGCGCTCGATGGCGTGCAAGCCCTGTCTCAGCTATGTTGTAACAAATCTGTAACTTATGGTCACTAGGCTTTGTCGCACTAAGTTGCACTTTGGAGTGAGAGACGTGCGTGTTCATCGAGTGCTTCTCAGTGTTATCGCCAGTTTCGCCGGTATTTTGGCGCTCTCATCCTGTGCTCCGGGGCAGAGCGGCCGCAACTTTATTGTCATCGTCGGTTCTTCGACGATGTACCCGTTCTCGACGATCGTGGCCGAGCGATTTGGCCGGCGCACGTCATTTAAAACACCAAAAGTTGAAGCGACCGGGTCGGGGGGCGGGTTCAAGCTATTTTGTGCGGGGATTGGCGTGCGGCATCCAGATATCACCAATAGTTCCCGCCGGATTAAACCGTCTGAGTTAAAGATGTGTGCCAGCAACGGCGTCGGCGGTGTGGTTGAAGTGAAAGTGGGTTATGACGGTATCGCCGTGGCCTATGCGGCGACCAACGAGACGCTTGAATTAACACTTAAGGATTTGTGGTTGGCTCTGGCGAAACAGGTGCCGGCGCCGGACGGTCAAGAAGCGCTTGTGAATAATCCGCATGTGCTGTGGTCCGATGTGAATGCTGCATTGCCGGCGGTACGTATCGAAGTGTTAGGGCCGCCACCGACGTCCGGCACGCGTGATGCCTTTGTCGAGTTGGCGATGGAAGGTGGCTGTCGCTCATTCAATTGGATTGCAGCAATGGCGTACGCCGATCGCGACGCGTTTCGTGATGTCTGTCATACACTGCGTGAGGATGGTGTTTTCACTGAAGTGGGTGAGAACGATAATCTCATTGTGCAAAAACTGAACGCGAATCCGGACGGATTAGGCATTTTGGGATTTAGCTTTCTCGATCAGAACGCCGAGCAAGTGTTAGGTGCATCCATTGATGGTGTGGCCCCGACGTTTGAGAATATTGGCAACGGGCGATACCCGATTTCGCGCCCGCTGTACTTCTATGTCAAGCAGGCACACGTTGACGTGATTCCCGGCCTGCGTGAGTTTCTGGGAGAGTTCACCAGTGATCGCTCATGGGGCGACGAAGGCTACCTCGCAAGTCGTGGCTTAGTGCCCATGCCGGAAAACGAGCGAGCACAGGTACTCGGTGATGTGCTGGCATTGACGCCCGTGTCGCTGTGAGCGCGCGTCACAGAACGACCGCCGGAAGTCTGCGCTAGTGCAGCCGCAAACGCTCATTGTTATCGGCTTGATGATTGGTGTTGCTGCGTACTTCGTGGCAAGCCGCCGCTCGGTAATGCTCACCGATCGGCGCTCAGGATTGCGCTCGCGACCCTATTACTATGGCGCTTACGCGTTCCTGTGGGTTGTCGTCCCACTGCTTGTATTGCTTGCGGCATGGAGCATGTTATCGGGGCGTGTTATCGACGCACGCATTGCCAAGGCGCTCCCTGTCGATTGGGTGGTTGATGCGGCGGGCAACGAAAGCCTCGCTATGAACGCCGTTCGCAACGCGGCTTCCGGCGTCGTGGTGTCGAACAGCGCGACCGTGAGTGCACTAGCGGCTGATTACCGCGCCATGCAGCAGCGCAGTCGCTATTGGTTGTCGCTGTCAGGTATTGCGCTGATGCTGGTAGGCGGCGTGTTCGCTATAACGCGCGTTACACCAACATTCAGCGCAAGGCAGCGTGTCGAGCAATTCCTGCTGTGGTTATTGCTGTTTGCGTCCAGCATCGCGGTGTTGACGACGGTCGGCATCGTCGGCTCAGTGTTGATCGAGGCGACACGCTTCTTTGGCAAAGTGCCCGTCGGCGACTTCATGTTCGGACTGGAATGGAGTCCGCAAACTGCGATTCGCGTGGGTCAGGTAGGCTCGTCCGGCTCTTTCGGTGCGCTGCCACTGTTTGCCGGCACACTGCTGATCACTGCCATTGCAATGGTTATCGCAACGCCTGTCGGATTGATGACGGCGATTTACTTGAGTGAGTACGCCAAACCCGGATTTCGCGCGGTTGCGAAGCCTTTGCTTGAAGTGCTCGCAGGAATTCCGACAGTAGTGTACGGATTCTTTGCGGCGTTGAGTGTCGCGCCGTTTTTGCGAGATGCCGGGGCAACGATGGGCGTTAGCGTAGCCAGCGAGAGCGCGCTTGCTGCAGGTTTGGTCGTCGGCATTATGATTATCCCGCTGATCTCGTCGTTATCGGATGACGCACTCACAGCAGTGCCGCGTGCGATGAAGGATGGCTCTCTTGCGATGGGTGCGACGCGTTCGGAGACGATCAAGCAAGTGATGGTGCCCGCAGCGTTGCCAGGCATTGTTGGCGGTGTCCTGCTAGCGGTCTCGCGGGCGATCGGCGAGACGATGATTGTCGTTATGGCAGCAGGGCTCTCGGCCAAGCTCACCGCCAATCCATTTGAAGCGGTCACGACGGTGACCGTGCAAATCGTAACGTTGCTCGTCGGCGATCAGGAATTCGATAGCGCCAAGACGCTCGCGGCTTTTGCGCTAGGGCTGTTGCTGTTTATCGTTACGCTGGCATTAAACGTCTTTGGTCTGCGGGTCGTGCGCCGCTATCGCGAGCAATACGAGTAGCGGATGGCCACCACCAAACAACAAGAAATACGCACTAAGCTGCAAGCGCGCCTGCGCGTCCGGTATGCGCGCGAACGTCGTTTTCGCGCGTATGGGTTAGCTGCCGTGCTGTTCGGCCTTGTGTTCCTGGCGGTGTTCTTTGTCAGTATTGTGTCGAAAGGGGCGAGTGCATTTCGCCAGTCAATGCTGAGCGTTCCGGTGATAGTGGATGCAAGTCTGGTTGACCCGATTGCGGATGGAACCCGAGCGTCATTGCAAGATGGCGATTATGACGGCGTGATACGCAATGCTTTGGTTGCTCTGTTTCCAGACGCAACCAGCCGTCGTGCGCGCCGTGAGCTCATGGCGTTAGTGAGTAGTGAGGGCAGCTTCATGTTGCGCGATCGTGTCGTCGCGGACCCATCCCTGTTAGGGGAGGTGCTCAATCTGAACATTCCGACCAGTGCGAATGTCGATATGCTGATGAAAGGCAGGATTGATCGGTCGCTGCCGGAGCTGCAGCGAGTAGTGAGCGACCGCCAGCTGGCATGGATCGATCAGTTGGTCGCCGACGACCGTCTTAGTACGTCATTCAGTCGCGCGTTCTTTGCGAACGGCGATTCCGCTGATGCCGAGTTGGCAGGGATCCGCAGTGCCGTGATGGGGTCGTTTTTCATGTTGCTCGTCATGATTGCGATCGCGTTTCCCGTCGGGCTGGCAGCTGCGATCTATCTTGAGGAGTTCGCACCTCGTAACCGCTGGACCGATCTCATCGAGGTCAATATCAACAATCTTGCTGCGGTACCGTCCATCGTCTACGGATTGCTGGGTCTTGCGGTATTCATCAATTGGGTCGGTCTGCCGCGCTCAGCGCCGCTCGTCGGTGGTTTCGTGCTTGCGTTGTTGACCTTACCAGTCATCATCATTACGTCACGCGCGGCGATCAAATCGGTGCCGCCGTCAATACGTGAAGCCGCGTTAGGCGTTGGTGCCTCCAGAATCCAAACCGTATTCCAGCACGTTCTGCCGCTGGCCTTGCCAGGTATTCTGACCGGCACGATCATCGGAATGGCGCGTGCACTCGGAGAATCCGCACCGCTGCTGATGATTGGCATGGTCGCTTTCATTGTCGATGTGCCGGGCAGTTTCGTGGAGCCGGCAACGGCGCTTCCTGTGCAAGTGTACTTGTGGGCAGACAGCCCCGAGCGCGCTTTCGTCGAGCGAACGTCGGCCGCGATTATTGTGCTGCTAGGCTTTTTGTTGTTCATGAATCTGCTCGCCGTGATCTTGCGACGGCGGTTTGAGCGAAAATGGTAAGCCAAGTCATGTACCTTTGGCGTATTGAGCATTTGGGTGGATAACAGCATGAGCACCGATGGTGAGGTCGAGATGACGTTGGAAGATGTCAGTGCCGGCGTGCCGCAGTCGCAGACTGTCGGTTCAGCGCAAGTGGCGTCGCCGTTTGTGCAGGCGCACGGTGTCAACGTCTCTTACGGCGACATTCATGCGATCAAGAATGTGACGTTGGAAATCTCGCGCAACGAGGTGATTGCATTGATCGGGCCGTCAGGCTGCGGGAAGTCGACGTTTTTGCGCTGCCTGAACCGCATGAACGATACGATTGAATCCGCACGTGTCACGGGCAAGATCCTGATTGATGATCAGGACATTTATGCGCGCAATATGGACGTTGTGTCGCTGCGAGCCCGCGTTGGTATGGTGTTTCAAAAGCCGAATCCGTTTCCCAAGTCGATCTACGATAACGTCGCCTACGGTCCGAGAATTCATGGCTTGGCAGACAATCGCGCCGAACTGGACGACATCGTTCACGTCAGTCTCGAGCGGGTCGGGTTGCTTGCGGAGGTGAAAGATCGATTACATGAGACCGGCACGGGTCTATCCGGTGGCCAACAACAAAGACTGTGTATCGCACGCACGATCGCGGTCAGCCCTGAAGTGATCCTGATGGACGAACCCTGCTCGGCATTAGACCCGATCGCTACGGCCCGGATTGAGGATTTGATCGATGAGCTGTGTGAGAATTTCGCGATCGTGATCGTGACGCACTCAATGCAACAGGCTGCTCGGGTGTCCCAGCGTACAGCCTATTTTAATCTCGGTGAGTTGATCGAGGTTGACGAAACAGACCGGATTTTCACCAATCCCCAGCATCGGCTGACGGAAGACTACATCACCGGTCGGTCCGGCTAGCAACATTGCATCGGAGCGCGCGTTCAGGCGAACAGTGCCTGATAGCTCTTCGCTGAAAACCCTACCGTAACGCCACCATCATGTACGGCAACGGGACGCTTGATCAATGTTGGTGTAGCAAGTAACTGATCCACAACGCTCGTCTCGTTCAGCGATTCACGCGCTGTCTCGTCAAGTTCGCGCCACGTCGTCGAGCGTTTGTTCACCAGCGTTGTCCAATCGAGTGACTGCGTCCATTCGTGAATCTGATCCGCGTGCAATGGCGTTACGCGAACGTCCTGCCACTCGTAGCTGATGTTGTTGTCATCAAGCCAACGTAAGGCCTTGCGACAGGTGTCGCATTGTTTAATACCGTAGATGCAGATCATGATGATTCCGCTTGTCGCAAAAGCTCGTTGAGCCCGACTTTAGAGCGGGTACGCGCATCGACGCGTTTGACGATGATTGCCGCGTTGAGTGCGTATTTGCCGTTGCTGGCCGGCAGGCTACCGGCGACAACCACGCTGCCAGCGGGCACGCGGCCGTAGCTAACCTCGTCACGATCACGATCATAGATGCGGGTGCTTTGACCGATAAACACACCCATGGAAATGACACTGCCGGCCTCGACGATGACGCCTTCGACAATCTCGGAACGTGCACCGATGAAGCAGTCGTCTTCAACAATCGTCGGCGCCGCTTGCACCGGTTCCAGCACGCCCCCGATACCGACGCCGCCAGACAAATGCACGTTTTTTCCAATCTGCGCGCAACTGCCCACGGTCGCCCAGGTATCGACCATGGTGCCGCTGTCAATATAAGCGCCGATGTTGGTGTAGGAAGGCATTAGGACGACGTCTTTGGCAACAAACGCACCAGAGCGAACTTGCGCGTCAGGCACAACACGTACGCCATCGCGTGCGAAGTCAGCGTCACTGTAGTTCGCGTATTTCAGTGGCACTTTGTCGTAGTAATGATTCGGCGAGTGATCAATTCGCTGGTTGTCGCGAAGCCGGAACGATAGCAGGACAGCCTTCTTTAACCAGTCATTGACATGCCAGCTGCCGTCACGTGGCTCAGCAACCCGCGCTTTGCCGGTGTCCAGCCACTGAATCGCAGTGTCGACCGCAGTCACTACATCGGTATCAGCGCTGCTGACAGTATTGCGTGATTCCCACGCGGCGTTGATCAGGGTTTGTATGTCAGACACGGTAAATCACTTGCTCCTGTGACGAATAAAATGGGCGAGGCGCTGCAGCGCGGTATGCGTATCATCAAACGACGCAACCAATGACAAGCGAATACGCGCCGCGCCGGGATTGTTGCCATCAACGTCGCGCGCAAGGTAGCTGCCAGGCACTGCAGTGACATGTGCGTCACGATAAAGCTCCTGGCAAAACAGCTCGTCGTCGCAACCGACATCAGGCCACAGATAAAAGGTTGCCGGTGGCAGTGTGACATCGAGCACATCGCCAAGCACGTCAATCGCCATCGCATATTTCTCATTGTACTGTTCACGGTTGCGGTGTACGTGCGCATCATCGTTCCACGCGGTGATGCTGGCGTGCTGGACGGCAAGCGACATCGAGCAGCCATGATAGGTGCGGTAGCGGGCAAAGTAGTCGATCAGCGCTGGGTCTCCGGCAACGAAACCTGAGCGAAGTCCGGGCAAATTTGATCGCTTCGACAAACTGTGAAAGGCGAGCACGTTGCTAAAGGCATCATCGTCCAGGGATGCGCAGGCGTTGAGCAGTGAGACAGGAGGCGCATCGCGATACAGCTCGATGTAGCACTCATCGGCGACGATCACAAAGTCGTGACGTTTGGCGAGCGTGACGAGCTGACTCAGATAGTCGAGCGACGCAACCGTACCGCAGGGGTTCACCGGCGAACACAGATAAAACAACTGTGTTTGGTCAAGGATGTCCGGCTCAATGGCATCTAGGTCAGGCAAGAAATTGTATTGAGCTGTCGCTGGTAAATAGGTCGGTATCGCACCTGCCAACAGTGCTGCCCCCTCGTAGATTTGGTAGAACGGATTGGGGAACAAAACGCGTTGAGCCGTCCCGGGCGCCACTAACGCCTGCGCAATGGCGAACAAAGCCTCGCGCGTGCCGGTGACCGGATGGACCATCGTGTCAGGGTCAGCATTGACATCAAAGCGACGCTGCAACCATCCGGCACAGGCAAGCCGCAGTTCGCGCGTGCCGCGCATCGTCGGATAGCGCGTGACGCCCTCGAGCAAACTGCGCTCGTATTGGCGCAGCACGATATCCGGCGGCGCATGACGAGGCTCGCCGATCGACAGCGGTATCGGTGCGTGCCGGCTGTCCGGTGTCACGTCCGTAAGCAGGCGGGTAAGGCGCTCGAAAGGGTAAGGCGCAAGTTGCGCGAATCCCGGGTTGAGATTTGAAATCATGCGGCGTCTTTTGCGAGGCGCTGCAGCAAGGCCTTGCGCAGCTGTTTACATTGTTCGTCGTCGAGCGCGCTTTCGTCGCGGTGGGTCAGATAAAACACGTCTTCGGCGCGCTCGCCGATCGTTACGATTTTCGCGGCGCTGATATCGATCGTTCGCTCGAACAGAACATCACCGACTTTCATCAGTAAGCCTGGGTGGTCCGCGCAGGTTAGCTCCATAACCGTGCGTCCAGTCGGTTCATCCTGCCAGAACTGGATATGCGTATCGGTATCAAACATCCGTTGTCGACGCGGCATCGTTCTATTTACTGCTAATGCCTCATCGTCGGTCGGCATTGTGTTCAGCCGTCGTTTGACATCAGCGACCCGGGTATCAGTCATGGCTTCGCCGTCGGGTTCGACGACAATATACGTGTCGAGACTGAAGCCGGTTGCGGTAGGTTCAATCCGTGCGTCAAGTACCGATAAACCAAGCTCATCGAGGCACGCTGTCACTGCGGCGAACGTATGTTCTACACGCGGTGTGTACATCATCAGCGCAAGCGTCGTGAGATCGTCGCGACGCTGTACTGCGAAGTGGCGTCGATCGGCGCCGTGGTTGATTAACTCGCGAGTGTGCCAGAGCACTTCGGGTGCGCTGTGCCGGATGAAATACTCGTCAGGCAACGTGCGCCATACAGCGTCGATCTGAGATGCATCGAATTCACTTCGAAGCAATGTGCGTGCATCTTGTTTGGTGTCGTCGACCAACACTGGCTTGCCCAGCGGATTTTCCAATCCGCGCTGTAACGCATCTGTGGTGGCTTCGTAAAGATCGCGGAACAGTTTGGATTTCCATGAGTTCCACATCTTGGGATTGGTGCCGCGCACGTCGGCAGCGGTGAGGACGTACAGATAATCGAGACGTCGTTGGTTGCCAACGTGCTGAGCGAATTGCGCGATCACGTCCGGGTCAGTGATGTCTTTCTTTTGAGCGGTCATCGACAGCACTAAGTGGCTTTCGACGAGCCAGCTGACGAGTTGTGCGTCAACCTCATCAATGTCATGTTCGCGACAGAAGGCGAGTGCATCAACTGCGCCGAGCTCCGAATGGTCCCCGCCACGGCCTTTCGCTATGTCATGAAACAGACCGCTCAGATAGGCAAGCTCGGGTTTGTCGATACGCTGCATGACGTTCGAGCAATGCGGAAACTCATCATCGAAACGCGTCAGCGCGAAGCGACGCAGATTGCTTACAACGAAAAGCGTATGCTCATCAACAGTGTAGGCGTGAAACAAATCGTACTGCATGCGCCCGACAATTCTTCCGAACGCCGGAATATAGAGCCCGAGTAATCCGTAACGATTCATTCGACGCAACTCGCGTGTCACGCCGTTGTCTGCCGTTAGTAGTGCAAGAAACTGTCGGTGATTGCGCGGATGTTGCCGAAACTGCTCATCGATCAGGTGACGATTGCGGCGCAATTGCCCAATCGTGTGCGCACTCACACCTTTGAGCGACGGGTGGGTCTGCATCACGTTAAACAACGATAGCAATGCCGTTGGATCACGAACGAATACATCGTCATCAATCGCTTGAAGATAGCCATTGCGGTTGACGAAATTCTCGTCGATTGGTTCCGGGGCTGTATCCGGCGTCAACACGATACGCTCCTCGAAAAGCTGCAGCAGCATTTCGTTAATACGCGATAGCTCCATCACCGTGCGGTAGTAGCGCTGCATCATTTGCTCGACGCCAAGCGTGAATCGCGCATCCTCATAGCCAAGCATTTCAGCCAGTGCGCGTTGGTGGTCAAACAATAAGCGGTCTTCGCGACGCTCGGTCAGGACGTGCAAGCCATAGCGGACACTCCACAGAAAATGGCGACCTTCGACGAGTCGCTCCATTTGCCCTTCGGTGAGGAAGCCGTGTTCGATCAAGCCGGTGAACTGCCCGGCACCGAAGTGGCGTAGCGAAACCCAGCCGACCATTTGAATGTCGCGTAGTCCGCCGGGGCTGCCTTTGACGTTAGGTTCAAGGTTGTAGCCCGTGTCGCCGTAGCGCGCATGGCGTGCGGTTTGCTCGTCGCGTTTGGCTCGGAAAAACGCTTCCGAGTTCCATATTTCGTCGCTTGACGTAGCTTGCATCATTGCGTCAAACGCATCGCGTGGACCGCACAACAAACGTGACTCCATCAGCGTCGTAACGACGGTGACGTCCTCGCGCGCCTCACGGGCGCAGTCTTCCACGGTCCGGACGCTGTGCCCAAGCTCGATGCCGCAATCCCAGAGTTGGGTGATGAAACGGGCGGCCGATTCCGTATTCGTTTTTTGGTCTGCCAACAACAGCATGATGTCGACGTCGGATCCGGGATGTAACTCACTGCGGCCATAGCCGCCGACCGCAATCAGCGCAATGTCGTCGGAAACCCCGGCATCGTGCCAAAGGTACAGTAACAGCGCGTCGACAAGTGCGGCTTGTGCGGCTACTAACGTTTCAACCGGCTCACCGCGCAGAAAGCGCTGTGCCAATGCCGCTTTGGCGTCGTGCAGCGACGAACGATAGTCCGTGCTTTCAATCAACGCATTACTGAACGCCGTTACGGTGGCGTCATGCACCGGCATCAGGGTTTGAATCGAGCGTGTGCCGCCGCTGATCCGCATCGAACTTGCCGTGCCTACGCGGCGTTGACGGCAGCGCGTTCTGCTGCGCCTAAAGTCAGAATTTCGAAACCTGTCTTCGTCACTAGCACCGTATGCTCCCACTGCGAGGAGAGCGAATGATCCTTAGTGACGACAGTCCATCCGTCGGGCAGTAATTTTGTGTGACGTCTGCCAGCGTTGATCATCGGCTCAACGGTGAATGTCATGCCTTCCTCCATAACCATCCCGGTGCCACGTCGGCCAAAATGCACGATCTGTGGCTCCTCGTGAAAACCAAGCCCGATACCGTGCCCGCAATACTCGCGAACGACGGTACAGCGATTGCGTTCGACGAATTTCTGAATGGCATAACCAATATCGCCCAAGTGTTTTCCCGGGGCGATTTCGCGGATGCCCAACATCATCGCTTCATGGCACAACGTTGCGAGGCGTTCGGCCTGAACGCTGGGTTTGCCAACGAGGAACATTCTGCTGGTGTCGCCATGCCAGCCGTCTTTGATGACCGTGATGTCGATATTGAGCGAATCGCCATGTTTCAGGACGAGGTCGGACGGGATGCCATGACAAATGACGTGATTCAGTGAGGTACAGATGCTCTTGGGAAACGGTACTGGTCCGCCGCCTCGATAGTTCAGCGGGGCAGGGATCGCTTTTTGGTGTTCGGTAATATAGTCATGGCAGATCGTATTCAGCTCATCCGTGGTGACGCCGGGCTTTACATAATCACCGATCATATCGAGCACGTCTGCTGCTAGCCGTCCAGCTGTGCGCATCTGATCCTGTTGCTCGGGTGTCTTAATTGTCGCCGCCATGCCTGTTTCCTGCTCCCTGGGGTGTTAAGCGCGCTGCTGCAATGCAGCACGGCCCAGTAGGATAACAGTGCCGGCAGCTCGGGAACATGGCCCGCAGCGCATTGATTGAGCTGGTTTTCGTGCGCCGCTCATGCTATAAAGCGCGCGCTCTTCGAGCAAAATTATATCAATCCACACGTATTCCGACACTGATTGCTGGGTGCCCCGCCTGAAAAGGGGTTGCGGTCAGGGGGATACGGAGGCTTAACCCTAAAGGAAATTTCATGGCTGACGTGACTATGCGCCAGATGCTTGAGGCAGGCGTACATTTCGGGCACCAGACCCGCTACTGGAATCCGAAGATGGCACCGTTTATTTTCGGTGACCGCAACAAGATCCACATTGTTAATCTGGAACGCACTTTACCGTTGTTCCGCGACGCGTTGACCTACGTGCAGCGCCTGTCATCTGATGGCGGTAACATCATGTTTGTTGGCACCAAACGCTCTGCCCGCGAGACCATTGGTACCGAGGCAGCACGTTGTGGTATGCCGTACGTGAACTACCGTTGGCTTGGCGGCATGCTCACCAACTTCAAGACGATCAAACAGTCAATCAAACGGCTGAAAGACCTTGAGAGTATGGATGAGAGCGGTATCAAGGACTCATTGACAAAAAAAGAGATCCTGAATCTGGCTCGTGAGCAAGAAAAGCTCGAACGTAGTTTGGGCGGCATTAAAGACATGGGCGGTTTGCCTGATGCCTTATTCATCGTTGATGTGGGTCACGAAAAGATCGCGATCGACGAAGCACGCAAGCTCGGTATCCCAGTCGTAGCGGTTGTTGATACCAACTGCACACCGGATGACATCGACTATGTGATTCCGGGCAATGACGATGCGATGCGCGCAATCAACCTGTACGCCAGCGCTATTGCTGATGCGGTACTGGATGGCAAAGCGGCGGCGCCCGAGGCTGCATTGGGCGATGACGATTTCGTCGAGCTCGACGAAGAAGGCAACGTTCGCAAAGCGGCACCGAAGGCGAAACCTGCACGCAAGAAAGCGGCAGCGAAGAAACCTGCGGCACCGAAGGCGGCACCTGTTGTTGAGGCAGTTGCGGAAGAGCCGGCTAAGCCTGCCGAAGACGCCCCAGCGGCTGAGTAAGCGCTTCGTTTGAATCCCCGCATGGCGCAAACCTGCGCCCTGCGGGTCTTCGTAACTGGGCACGCGCCACACGGCGATCGTGCCATTTTGACTAACTATTTTGAGGAATAATCATGGCTATCACAGCGTCTATGGTTAAAGAACTGCGCGAGCGCACTGGCGTTGGCATGATGGAATGCAAAAAAGCACTGTCCGAAGCGGGCGGTGACATGGATGCGGCAGCGAAACTGCTGCGCGAAAAAGGTCAGGCGAAAGCCGATAAGAAAGCAAGCCGGGTTGCCGCGGAAGGTCGCATTGTGATTGAGCAAGCGGCGCATGGCACGGTCATCGCTGAAGTGAATTGCGAAACCGACTTTGTTGGCAATGACGACAACTTCATTGGCTTTGCTCAGCATGTTGCCAAATTGATAGGTGAGCACAGCCCTGCCGATGTCGCAGCGCTCATGGCGCTGCCTGCGGGGGATGGCATGACGGTCGAAGAGACCCGTACGGCTTTGGTTGCCAAGATCGGCGAGAACATCGGAGTGCGTCGCTTCCAGGTGATTGAGAAAGGTGAAGGTATCGTTTCCAGTTACACGCATAACGCACGAATTGGCTCACTGGTCGCATTGACGCGCGGTGACGATGATCTTGGCCGCGATCTCGCGATGCATATTGCAGCATCAGCACCGCTGTGTGTTGACGAGTCCGGCGTGCCGGCTGAAACGCTTGCTAGTGAGCGTGCGATTCTTGTAGAGCAAGCAAAAGGCTCAGGCAAGCCTGCGGAGATCATTGAGAAAATGGTCGATGGCCGTATGCGCAAGTATCTGGCGGAAATCACGCTGGTTGGCCAACCGTTTGTTAAGGACCCGGATACGACGGTCGGCAAACTGCTAAAAGGTGCCGGTGCTGCGGTCAGCGCGTTTGTTCGCTATGAAGTCGGCGAAGGTATTGAGAAGAAAGAAGACAACTTCGTCGAAGAAGTGATGGCTCAAGTCAAGGGTGCAAGTTAGAGCGCCTGAGGAATATCAGGTGGGACAGCTTGTTGGGTCTGGTTGCCGTGGGTGCGTTACACTCACGCGCGACCGGGCGCAAAGTGGGGAGAACAGTTCATGACGGCATCGGATACGCCTGTCGCCAAGCGAATTTTATTGAAGCTCAGCGGCGAAGCCTTGATGGGCGGGCTCAAGTACGGCATTGATCCTGATGTGATCGGCCGTATCGCTGCCGAAGTGGCCACTGTCGTTGCGATGGATGTTGAAATCGCCATCGTCATTGGTGGCGGCAACATCTTCCGCGGTGCCGGACTCGCGCGAGCTGGTATGGACCGGGTAACCGGCGATCACATGGGCATGCTAGCCACCGTTATGAATGCGTTGGCGATTCAGGACGCACTTGAGCGCCAGGACGTATACGCACGCGTCATGTCCGCGCTCGCGATCAATGACGTTTGCGAAGACTACATTCGCCGTCGTGCTATTCGTCACCTGGAGAAAGGTCGTGTGGTCGTGCTCGCGGCTGGCACAGGCAACCCGTTTTTTACAACGGACACCGCCGCGAGTTTGCGTGCCATCGAAATTGGCGCGGACCTACTGTTAAAAGCAACGAAGGTTAATGGCGTTTTTGATAGTGACCCGGCAACCAACCCGGATGCAGAGCAACTGCCCCAGGTGAGTTTTGATCGCGTTTTGGGTGAACGTCTCAACGTAATGGATGCAACATCCATAGTGATGTGTCGTGACAACGAAATGCCGTTGCGCGTGTATGACATGACGGATCCGGATGCCTTGGTGCGAATCGTCAAAGGCGAGACGCTAGGCACTTTGGTTACCGCCTGAGAATGATGCTGAAGGACAGCGCATGCTTGAAGATATAAAAAAAGATGCTGATGAACGGATGGGCAAGAGTGTCGAATCGCTTCGCGGCGAAATGACCAAGATTCGCACCGGCCGTGCACACACGAGTCTGCTTGACCACGTAACTGTTGAATACTACGGCAGCGAAGTGCCGCTGAATCAAGTGGCTAACGTGGGTATTGAAGACTCGCGCACGCTCGTCGTCTCGCCGTGGGAAAAGGAAATGGTCGCCGTGGTTGAAAAAGCGATCATGACATCGGACCTCGGACTGAATCCTGCAACAGCCGGTACTGTGATTCGCGTGCCGTTGCCACCGCTGACGGAAGAGCGTCGCAAGGACATGATTCGCATTGTTCGCAATGAAGCAGAAAACGGACGTATTGCGGTCCGTAACATTCGCCGCGATGCCTTGTCGGACTGCAAACAACTCTTGAAAGAAAAAGAAATCGGTGAAGATGACGAACGTCGCGCAGCCGATGCCATTCAGGTGATGACCGACAAGCATGTGGCGTCTATCGACACTGTGCTTGGCGAGAAAGAATCTGAACTGATGGAATTTTGACTGGCGTTACACATGTCAAGCGGGCCTACGCACAACGCTGACCGAACACTGCCGCGGCACATTGCTGTGGTCATGGATGGTAATGGGCGCTGGGCGCGAAAACGTGCAATGCCTCGGCATTTCGGTCATCGTTCCGGCGTTAAATCGGTGCGCACGATCGTGCGTCATTGCGGTGAAATCGGCGTTGAGTACCTCACCTTGTTCGCGTTCTCCAGTGAGAACTGGACACGCCCTCAAGAAGAAGTGCTTGGACTCATGAAGCTGTTCCTCGACGCACTGCAGCGCGAGGTTGCCGAGTTACACGAGAACAATGTTCGCCTTACATTCGTTGGTGACCTGTCGCGGCTGTCGGATCGTCTTCGCGCTGGCATGCAAGACGCAGAACGCGTGACCACCGATAACACCGGACTGTCACTGCAGATCGCAGTAGGTTATGGCGGGCGCTGGGATATTGTCGAGGCAGCGAAACGGCTGGCTGAGGATGTTGCTGCCGGTCGTTGCGATCCCGCGTCAATATCAGAAGCCGATTTTGCTGAGCGCACCTCTCTGGGCGATTGCCCTGAGCCAGATCTCATGATTCGCACGGGTGGCGAGCAACGCATCAGCAACTTCCTGCTATGGCACTTGGCCTATGCAGAGTTACATTTTTCAGATGTTTTGTGGCCGGATTTTGACGTTGCCGCGTTAGAAGTTGCGCTGGATGTGTTTCGCGCGCGTAACCGCCGCTTTGGTGGTGTTCGTGCAATGCCACAAGAAGAGGTCGGCTAGGTGCTTCTCGCACGCGTGATTTCCGCCGTCGTGGCCGTCGTCGCGATTCTAACGGTGTTGTTCGTGTTGCCGCATGAATATGTCACACCGGTTATCGCTGCTATTGTTCTGGCAGCGAGCTGGGAGTGGTCATCTCTGGCTCGTATCACAAAGGTCCCGATGCGTATTGCGTTCGCTGTGATCGTAACGGCGCTCTGTGTTGCTGTGAATGCGTTTCTGACTGAATCGCTGTTCTGGGCGGTGCTGGCGAGCTTTGCGATCTGGTGGTTCGCCGCATTCGTTATGGTATTGCGCTACCCGTTTGTGATGCCACGCTGGGGTGTGATCGTCGCAGCGCCACTGACTCTCGTGCCGATGTATGTCGCGTTACTGAGCATTGCAAGATTTCCGATGCATGAGTTGTACCTTGGCTCGGGCTTGTTGTTGTTTGTACTGGTGGTTATCTGGGGTGCGGATGTCGGTGGTTATTTTGCCGGCCGAGCGATGGGGAAACGCAAGCTCGCACCACACGTCAGCCCGAACAAAACCTGGGCAGGCGTTATCGGTGGGTTGCTCGCGAGCGCATTGGTAGGCGTTGTGGGCGCGATGATTTTTGGCATTCCAGTGGCGCGACTGGTGCCGCTGTGTATTGCGACTGGTGCGATATCAGTGCTGGGCGACCTGATGATCAGCTTGTTCAAGCGCGAGGCTGGCCTCAAGGATTCGGGCGTACTGTTTCCCGGTCATGGCGGACTACTCGATCGCCTGGACAGTATCGGCGCTGGCGTGCCGTTGTTCGTCGCAGGGCTGGCGATCGGGCACGGCGCATGGTGATGTTCAGCTTACGTTCATCATCGTTGTCAATCGTGTCGGCCAACTCGCCGCAGTTGTTTACATTGTCGTACGGGAACGATACCTACACTCGGTGGTCTTACGTTGCTGAGAGTGGCGGAGTGCGTCGTTGAGCGTTGTACTGAACAACATTTTTTCGCTGATCATAACGATCAGTGTATTAGTGGCGATCCACGAGTTCGGCCACTACATTGTCGCGCGTATGTGCGGCATCAAGGTATTGCGATTTTCGATTGGATTCGGCAAGCCGATAATATCGCGTCGTTGGGGCGCTGATCAGACAGAGTATTGCATTTCCGCTTTGCCGTTAGGCGGCTATGTGAAGATGCTCGACGAACGCGAAGGTAACGTGTCGCCGCAAGACGCAAACCGCAGTTTTAACGCGCAGCCGGTGTGGCAGCGAATAGCGGTATTGCTCGCAGGTCCGGCCTTCAACTTCCTATTCGCGATCGCGGCGTACTGGTTCATTTTTTCGGTTGGCATGCAGGTCACGCGTCCTGTCGTCGGGCAGGTTGTTCCGGATTCGCCAGCAGCTCGCGCGGGTCTTCAGTACAACGACGTTATTGCCGCTATCGGCGATCGCACGATCAAGAATTGGCAGGGCGGCGTACAAGTCCTGGTTAACGAATTGGTTGATGATGCGCGTATCCCGCTGACGATTGAGCGTGCCGATGGTTCGCGTTTGGACGTCGTTATCGAAGCAAGCAAGCAAGCGGCACGGCTGAGTGAGCCCGGCAAGTTATTTGAAAGTCTGGGTTTCAGACCGTGGTCAGAGCGAGCCATCGTTGGTGAGGCAACGCCTGGGTCAGCGGCTGAATTGGCAAACATGCGCTCGGGCGATCAGGTGATCGCGGTCAATGGCGAGCCAGTCTTTTTGTGGACAGAATTCGTCACCGCGGTGCGAGCCAACGGCGATGCGCCGTTGGCGTTACAGATTGTGCGCGACGGTGTTGAGCAGACGATCGACATGTCGCCGCGTATGGTTGAAGAACAAGGTCAGCGTATTCCTCGAGTCGGGGTTACCGCGCAAGATCAGCGACCCGACAATTTGTATGGCGTGGAGCAATACGGCTGGGCGGCGTCGCTACCCGTTGCGGTCAACAAGACGGCAGAGACGATAGGCTTCACATTCAAGATTTTCGGCAGGATGCTGACCGGTTCCGTGTCTACCAAAAACATCAGCGGTCCCATCAATATTGCGCAGTATGCAACGGTGACGTTGAGTCGTGGTGGCCGCAGTTTTCTCGACTTCCTTGCAATGGTGAGTGTCAGCCTGGGTGTGCTCAATTTGCTGCCGATTCCAATGTTGGACGGCGGGCAAATTGTGTATCAAGCGGTCGAAGGGCTTACTGGCAAGCCTTTGTCTGAAAAATGGCAGATTGCGGGTCAGCAAGTCGGTATCTTTTTGTTGCTGGGCGTCATGAGTCTTGCTTTTTATAATGATATTGCCCGCGTTGTCGGGCAGTTGTTGAGTTAACAGGTCAGCGGTGTACATGGTGATGAGCAATACGATGGCAACAGTCTTGAACAAGTGTCGCTTTTACCGACAGTGCTTGCTCGGTCTTGCCGTAGCCAGTGTGTTCTCGACGAGCGTATTCGCCGCTGAGCCATTCGAAGTGCGCAACATGCGCGTTGAGGGTCTGGCAAGAATCTCCGAAGGTACGGTGTTCAACTACTTGCCGATTAATATCGGCGATGTGGTCGACGAGGTGCGCGTTCGTGAGGCGATTCGGGCACTGTATTCGCAGTCGTTGTTCGAAGATGTTGAGCTGCGTCAGGATGGCAATACGCTGGTTATCGTTGTTAAAGAGCGACCGTCTATTGAACAGTTCACCATTGACGGCAACAAGGACATCAAGACAGAGGATCTCGAAGACTCGTTGCGTTCCGTCGGACTGGCGCGCGGCAAAACGTTTGATCGCTCCGTGCTTGATGAAGTCACGCAGTTTTTGGTTGAGCAGTATTACAGCCGCGGTAAGTACGGCGTCAGCGTCGAAACCCGCGTAGAGGATCGACCTAACAATGCGGTTGCGGTATTCGTTGATGTAAAAGAGGGTGATCGGGCACGCATTCGTTCGATTAACGTGGTTGGAAACACTGTGTTCGATGACGAAGAGTTGGTCGGTGAGTTCGAACTGAAACTGCCCAATTGGTTGTCGTTCATTCGCCAGGATGATCGCTACTCGAAAGAAGCGTTGACGGGCGATCTTGAAACCCTGAGCTCTTACTATCTTGATCGCGGTTATGCCGATTTTGCGGTGACCTCAACGCAAGTGGCGATCTCGCCGAACCGCGAAGATGTTTACATCACTGTGAATATTTCTGAAGGTGATGTTTACAAGATCGCTGACGTTAAGATCGCGGGCAAGATGGTCGTGCCCGAGGCGTACTTGTTACCGCTGGTGCTCGCCAAACCGGGAGATACCTACAACCAGCGCAACCTCACCCAGACGACAGAGTTAGTCACGCTGCGCCTTGGCGTCGATGGCTATGCAGAGGCTAACGTTGATTTTGTGCCGGAACTGGATCGCGAAAAGAAAACCGTCGACGTAACGGTGTTTGTCGAGCCAAACAATCGCATCTACGTGCGCAACATCAACTTCAATGGTATCGATCAGGTAAATGATGAAGTGCTGCGTCGTGAAGTGCGGCAAATGGAAGGCGCTTATCTGTCCAACCAGCTGCTGGATCGCTCCAAGATTCGATTGCAGCGGTTACCGTATCTCGAGACGGTGGATTTCAGCACGGCACCTGTGCCTGGCAGCAACGATCAGGTCGACGTGAATTTTGACCTTGACTACGGGCTTCCAGGACAGTTTGGCGGCGGTCTGGGTTATTCCGAAACCCAGAAGTTGTTGTTGAACGGTAATTTCACTCACACCAACTTTATGGGTACGGGTAACCGTCTTAGCGCGGAAGTGAACTCGAGTCGATTCCAGACGGTGTACAGCTTGTCGCATACCAATCCGTACGTGACTCGTGACGGCATTCGCCGTACTGCCTCGTTGTCGTTTCGCAATTTTGACCAGTTCAACGAACAGTCGTCGGATTTGTCAACGGAAACGCTAACAGCGGCGCTCGAGTATTCGTACCCGATATCAGAGTTTCAGAGCATTAGTCTGGGCGGTGCCTGGCAGAGTGCACGACTCGTTGCAACGCAGGGCGGTAGCACGCAACAAGCGATCGACTGGATTTTGCAGAACGGAAACTCGAATATTAACGAGGTCGATTTTTTCAATCAGGACTTAACCGTATTTACCAGTGAGTTCGATACGTTCGAGATTGTCGGCGGTTGGTCTTTTGACAGTCGGAACCGGGCACTTTTTGCTGATCGCGGGCAACGACATCGCCTGTCGTTTGCGATGGCTGTGCCAGGCTCGGATGTCGAGTACTGGACGGCTCGTTATGATGGCCTCAATCTGATTCCGCTTTGGGGGCAGTTTGGCCTGCAAATCGCAACGGAACTGGCTTTCGGCGAAGGGCTAGGCGCAACGACCGCGTTGCCGCCGTACAAGTTGTTCCGCACCGGTGGTCCGGCGTCGGTGCGAGGCTATCGCGAGTTTAACCTTGGGCCGCGCGATAGCCGCGGTAGACCGTATGGCGGTAACCTGTTGCTGAATGCACAGGTTGAATTGAACTTGCCGATGCCTGAGCGCTTCCGGGGTAAAGGCCGAGCCGCGCTTTTTTATGACGTCGGTAACGTATTTAGCACCGGCGAGATCGCATTTACTGACCGATTATTGGAAGATCCGTTTGATTACGACTTCGATGAGGATCAACTCAAGCAGTCGGTCGGTCTCGCAGTCGAATGGCTAGCGCCGCTCGGTCTGTTTCGTTTCAGCTACGCGTACCCACTTAACGATTTTGGCGGCAACAGTCGCATCTTTCCCGATCAAGTGGAGCGCTTTCAGTTTACAATTGGGAATGCCTTCTGAGGGGATCATTCGTGAGCATCAAAAAAACTATTACATCATTCATTCGTAAGCCTGCAGCGTTCATGGCTGTAGGCGTTCTGGTGTTGGCGAGCATGCCAGCACAGGCGCAAGCACAAGATCTGAAGATCGGCGTTGTTAACGTACAGGCGCTGTTGCAGAACGCGCCGCAAACCAAGGCGTCTATGGAAGCGTTGCAAGAAGAATTCGCGCCGCGTGAGCGCAGCGTCCTTGCCAAGCAAAAAGAGCTCGAAGCGTTGTCAGAAAAAGCGCAACGTGATTTGTCCGTGATGGGCGAGGAAGAGCGTCGCACGATGGAGCGCGACCTGCGCGAAGGCCAGCGCGAACTGCAGCGTCTGCAGCAGGAATTTGTGGAAGATCGCAATCTTCGGCAAAACGAGGAGCTCGGCAAATTGCAGCGGATTCTTCTCGATCAGGTTGAGGAATTCGCCAAGGCGCAGAACTTCGACATGATTGTTGGCGATGGCGTTATTTACGCGAGCGGTCGGGTCAACGTGACAGGTCAAATTCTCGAGCAACTCCAAGCCGATTTCGGCCAGTAGTTGCGGGAGCCACGCGACGATGGCTCGGACCCCAAATAGCGAGCGCGCAGGTCAAACGGCCGGTGCGCTCGCATTGCAGTTCGGCTGCCAGATTGTTGGCGACCCTGATACGCCACTGACGCATGTGGCGACACTACGGGAGGCTGGTGCCGGTGCGTTGAGTTTCCTTGCCAATCCGCGGTATCGGCAGTATCTCGAGACGTCTTCTGCATCTGCAGTCGTGGTCGGTGAAGCTGACATTGATACAGTGCCAGGGTGTGCGATCGTCGCTAAGGATCCCTACCTTGTTTACGCACGAATGGCGGCTGTATTGCACCCGCCACGCGCATTGGCGCCAGGCATCCATCCATCCGCTGTTGTCGCCAGTACAGCAAGCGTGGATCCAGCGGCGCATGTCGGCGCAAATGCGGTCATTGATGAGCGTTCGATTGTTGGCGCCGGCGTCATGATTGGTGCAGGAACCTGCATCGGTGCGGATTGTGTGATCGGTGCTGGAACGCGTTTGATGCCAAACGTGACGTTGTTGGACGACGTGCAGTGCGGCGAGCGTTGTGTTGTGCTTCCTGGCGCGGTGATCGGTAGCGACGGTTTCGGCATTGCTCGTGGTCCTGACGGCTGGGAGCGCGTGCCGCAAACGGGCGGCGTGCGTATGGGGGATGACGTCGACGTTGGCGCATGTACCAGCATCGACAGAGGTGCTATTTCGCCCACCGTGCTGGGTAACGGCGTCAAGCTGGATAACCAGATCCAGATCGGTCACAACACAGTGATAGGCGAACACACCGTGATGGCCGGCATGGTTGGCATTGCTGGCAGCACAACGATTGGTAGCAATTGCGCATTTGGCGGCAATAGTGGCACGACCGGACATTTGTCGATTACCGATAACGTTGTCATAACCGCCAGAGCCACGGTCACCGCGGATATCGATACGGCGGGAACCTACGGCGGGGTGTTCCCGCATGAAGAAATTCGGCAACATCAACGAAACGTCGCCCGCTACCGTGGACTGGACAAACTGGCAAGGCGCGTCAAGGCGCTCGAAAAAGTCGGTAAGCTGTCCTGAGGCCCAGCTTGTCAGGGCGGGCTTGCTCGGAACAACGTGCGTGAGGAAAGCTGCATGAGTGAAAATGATGTCGCGGGACAAATGGATATACGTCAGATCATGGCGTCCATTCCGCACCGCTATCCGTTTTTATTGATCGATCGGGTGTTGTCCTGTATCCCGGGTGAGTCAGCGACGGCGATCAAGAACGTCTCTTTCAATGAGCCGTTTTTTCAAGGTCACTTTCCGGGCCGACCCGTCATGCCGGGTGTGCTGATTATTGAAGCGCTTGCCCAGGCAACGGGCATCCTGGCGTTCGCAACCGTCGGGGAGCCACCCGGCGCTGGCACGCTGTATTATTTCGTTGGTATCGACAAGGCGCGTTTTCGCAAGCCTGTGGAGCCAGGTGACCAATTGCGTTTGGAAGTAACGCTCGTGCGACGGATTAAAACGGTATGGCGGTTTGCTGCCGTGGCGTACGTGGATGATGTCAAAGTCGCCAGCGCCGAGCTTATGTGCGCGCCGGGCGAGGCTTGATCAGGAGTGACGTTGTGAGTCAGATTCACCCTACCGCGCTGATTGACAGTGCCGCGGATATTGCGCAAGACGTCACCATCGGACCTTTTTGTGTTGTTGGTCCGGATGTAACGATTGGCAGCGGCACGGTTGTTGAGCCACACGTTGTCATCAAAGGCCCAACGACGATTGGTCGGGATAACCATATTTTTTCATTCGCAAGCATTGGCGATGAACCGCAGGACAAGAAATATGCTGGTGAGCCGACGTCACTGGAAATCGGCGACCGAAACACGATTCGTGAGAGTTGCACCATCAATCGCGGGACGACGCAAGATGCAGGTGTGACCCGGATTGGTAGCGACAACTGGATCATGGCTTATGTGCATGTCGCCCATGATTGCCAGGTCGGCAACAACGTCATCCTCGCGAACAACGCAACGTTAGCAGGGCATGTACATGTCGGCGACTGGGCGATTTTTGGTGGGTTCTCCGGCGTACACCAGTTCTGCCGAATTGGTGCCCACAGTTTCTTGTCGATGTATGCCGCCGTCGCAAAAGATGTGCCTGCGTATGTCATGGTGACAGGTTCTCCTGCTGAGCCCCGAGGCATCAATATTGAGGGTCTGAAACGACGCGGATTTGACAAGCCGCAGATCAGCAATATTCGCGCGGCGTATAAGACGCTGTATCGCAATCAGCTTAGGTTGGAGGATGCGCTTTCAGAGTTGCGTGAGCGCTTGCCCGAGCAACCGGAGCTACAACTGCTGGTTGACTCCATAGAGCGCTCAGAGCGCAGTATCGTGCGCTGACGCCCGGAGTATGGCGCAATGAGGATAGCTCTGGTTGCTGGCGAGTTGTCTGGTGATACGTTGGGCGCTGGTCTTATTCGTACGCTCGCTGAGCGTTTTCCGAATGCAACGTTCGAAGGCATCGGTGGGCCCGGCATGCAGGCGGCAGGTCTGGACGCATGGTATGACTGTGAGGTGCTCGCTGTTATGGGGCTGACGGAGGTCCTTGCGCATTTGCCGCGACTGTTGAAGCTGCGGCGCGAGCTTGTGCAGCGGTGGACGACATCGCCGCCAGACGTTTTTGTGGGTATCGATGCACCTGACTTCAATATTGGCCTCGAGTTGCGACTACGTCGCGGCGGCGTTCCTACCGTTCACTACGTGAGTCCATCCGTATGGGCGTGGCGCGAAAAACGTGTCAACAAGATTGCGCGAGCCTGTGATCGGGTACTGTGTTTGCTGCCGTTTGAACCGGCGTTTTATGAACGCCACAACGTCGCGGCAGATTTTGTGGGTCACCCGTTAGCCACCCGAATTGAGCCAACACGAGACGTCGGCGCGGCGCGCGATGCAATGGGGTTGCGGCCCGAACAGCCCGTGGTGACAGTGCTGCCGGGCAGCCGTCGCGGTGAGATTGAGCGCGTCGGGGCGGATTTTTTGAAGGCTGCGTTGCAGCTGATTGCGCGTAACCCGTCATTGCAGGTTCTTGTGCCGCTCGCGAGCGCCAGCGGTAGAACACATTTCGATACACTCGATGCGGCGCGTGATTTATCACAGAACGTGCGGGTGTCCGTTGGAGATGCACATCAATGCATCGCGGCTGCCGACGTCTTGTTGTGCGCGTCCGGAACCGTCACGCTCGAAGGCTTACTGCATGGCAAACCGATGGTCGTCGGTTATCGTTTGGCTGCCTCTACGTTCCGTATTGTGCGATTGTTCAAGCTCGTGAAACTCAAATACTACTCTTTGCCTAATCTGCTAACCCCGACACCACTGGTGCCCGAGTTTATCCAACATGACATGACACCAGAGGCGCTCAGCGCAGCCGTACAAGCTCTGTTGGATGATCCACAACGCCGCGCCAGTATCGCAGCGACGTTTGCATCAGTGCATAACGAGCTCTCTCGCAACGCAGATGTCAGGGCGGCGGATGCCGTGACGCAGGTTGCACGACCACATGGCTAGGCGCGCTGCCACTGTGGCGCAGTTGTATCAGCCAACGCTTGCTGATGGTTTGGTCGCGGGCGTCGATGAGGCAGGCCGCGGACCGCTGGCTGGACCTGTGAGTGTGGCGGCTGTTGTGCTGGATCCCCGGCGCATTCCAGCAGGTCTGAATGATTCCAAGAAGCTCTCGCCCAGTGCGCGGCAACGTCTGTTTGTAGAAATCAATGAAATGGCATTGCATCAGTGCGTCATTATGGTGTCACCAGCAGACATCGACGCATTGAATATCCTGCACGCGACGATGCATGGCATGCGTTGCGCCGTGGAAGGTTTGACCTGTACGTTGAGTGAAGTCGTCATCGATGGGAATCGGGCGCCCGATTTGACCTCGTTATCACCAAGGCCGCCGGTGCGCACTTTGATTGGTGGCGATGCGTTGCACGCGAGTGTTGCGGCCGCATCGATATTGGCCAAATGTACCCGCGACGCCGCGATGGTTGAATACGATGAGCAGTTTCCCGGTTACGGGTTCGCGAAGCACAAGGGATACCCGACGGTCGCGCACCGTGACGCACTGCAAACGTTAGGACCATGCGCTATCCATCGGCACAGTTTTGCGCCGGTTCGCGCCGCGGCAGCGCGGCATTGCGAGGGGTGCTGAGTGGCTGCGCGTAGTTCTGACGCTGTTCGTCGTGATTCGAGATTACCGGATACGGATCAGGGATTCGTTCATCTGCACGTACATACCCAGTACTCGATCATGGATGGATTGGTGCGTGTTCCCGAACTGATGTCGACTGCGCGTGAGTCGGCTATGCCGGCGGTTGCGTTGACCGATGCTGGCAACTTGTTCGCGATGGTCAAGTTCTACACAAAAGCGGTGCGGGCAGGTATCAAGCCGATCATCGGCGTAGAGTTTGCGGTGTACGACTCTGATCAACGCGGTGCTGAGGATGCACTCGTGCTGTTGTGCCAAAACGATGAGGGTTACAAAAACCTGACTAAACTGGTGACGCGTGCGTATCTGGAAGGTCAGCATCAAAGTCGCCCTGGGGTTGACTGGCGATGGCTCGATGCGAAAAGCACGGCGGGTTTGATTGCCTTGTCCGGGGGGTTCGCCGGCGATCTCGCCCGATTGTGTTCAACAGGTGCGACAGATGCTGCGCTCGCGCGTGCCGAGCACTGGCAGACGATTTTTGCGGACCGTTACTATTTGCAGGTCTCGCGTACCGGGCGCGACGGTGAAAATCGCTGGATTCAACATGCGGTCCATATTGGCAATCGTTTGCAACTACCGTTAGTGGCAACTAATGACGTGCGTTTTCTGGCAGAGGAAGATTTTGACGCGCACGAAGCGCGGGTGTGTATCCACCAGGGTCGCACGTTGGCCGATACCTCAAGACCACGTAAGTACAGTAAGCAACAGTTCCTGCGCTCAGCTGTGCAGATGCGCGAATTGTTTGAAGATATCCCAGGTGCGCTGGACAACACGCTGGCGATCGCCGCGCGTTGCAGTCTCGATCTCGAGCTTGGCAAGAGCTATTTGCCAGAGTTTCCGGTGCCCGATGGCAGCAGCGCGGCAGACTGGTTACGCAAACAGTCGGCCCTCGGCCTCGAACGAAAAATTGCTGAAGGTGCCAACTCGGACAGCGACGTGGAGACTTACGACGCACGCTTGCAGCGCGAGCTCGACACCATCTGCAACATGGGGTTTCCCGGCTATTTTTTGATCGTCGCTGACTTTATTCGTTGGGCGCGGGAGAACGGTGTACCGGTCGGCCCGGGTCGTGGCTCAGGGGCCGGATCTTTGGTTGCGTTCGTGCTTGGCATTACCGACATTGATCCGTTGGAGCACGACTTGTTGTTCGAGAGATTCCTGAATCCCGAACGCGTGTCGATGCCGGATTTTGACGTCGACTTCTGTATGGAAGGTCGTGACCGTGTGATCGGATACGTTGCGGATCACTATGGTCGACATCGCGTATCGCAGATCATTACGTACGGCACGATGGCAGCCAAAGCCGTAGTGCGAGACGCCGGTCGTGTGCTCGAATTTCCTTACGGATTCGTTGACCGGATCGCCAAGCTTATTCCGTTCGAGGTTGGCATGACGCTGGCGAAAGCGCTGGACGATGAGCCGGAGTTAGCACGTTTGCGCGAAGAGGACGATGAGGTTCGCAGTATCCTTGATTTGGCGTTGTCGCTGGAAGGATGCGTACGAAATGCCGGTAAACACGCGGGAGGCGTTGTGATTGCGCCGACCGAGCTGACCGATTTTACGCCGCTGTATTGCGAGCAAGGCGGCAACAACCTTGTGACCCAGTTCGACAAGGATGACGTAGAAGCTGCTGGACTCGTCAAGTTCGATTTTCTCGGTTTGCGTACGCTCACTATTATCGATCGCGCACTGGTTAATGTGAACGAGACGCGCGCGTTAGCCGGCGAGGCGCCAATCGATCTGAAAGCGCTACCAATGGATGACCAAGCGACGTTTGCGTTGCTACAGCGCTGCCACACGACTGCAGTGTTTCAGCTTGAGTCGCGCGGCATGAAAGATCTGATCAAGCGTTTGCGACCGGACAGTTTTGGCGATCTTGTTGCACTGGTCGCGCTGTTTCGACCAGGACCGCTACAGTCGGGAATGGTCGATGACTTCATCGCGCGCAAGCACGGTGAGGGCGGTGAAGTTATTGATTACCTGCACCCGGACTTGCAGCCGGTACTTGAGTCTACGTACGGCGTGATTCTCTATCAGGAACAGGTGATGCAAATCGCGCAGGTGTTGGCGGGTTACACGCTGGGCGGCGCCGATTTGCTGCGCCGTGCGATGGGTAAGAAAAAACTCGAAGAGATGGCCAAGCAGCGTGAAATTTTCGTCGAGGGTTGTGTGGCGCGCGATGTCGATCGGGCGCAGGCCGAGTATATCTTCGATTTGATGGAGAAATTCGCCGGCTACGGTTTCAACAAGTCACACTCGGCTGCATACGCGGTGTTGTCCTACCACACGGCGTGGCTCAAAGCGCATTATCCTGCGCAGTTCATGGCTGCCGTGATGTCGTCGGATATGGACAGCACCGACAAATTAGTCGGACTCAAAGATGACTGTCGCTTGCTCGGTATTGAGCTGCGTGGACCGGACGTCAACGCGTCTCTATGCCACTTTAGTGCGACGAGCGACGGTGCCATTCGGTACGGGCTTGGTGCTGTCAAAGGCGTCGGACGCGCCGCGATCGATGCCATCGTTGAATCGCGCGAAGCCGACGGGCCATTCAAAGATCTGGCGGATTTGTGCGCGCGGGTCGATACCAGTCGTATCAACAAACGTATGTTTGAGTCGCTGATCAAGTCCGGCGCAGCCGACAGTCTGCACGATAACCGCAGGTCAATGTTTGAGACGCTGCCAGAACTTGTGAAACGTGCCGAGCAAGACGCTCGCGCCGCAGCGGCAGGCCAGAACGATTTGTTTGGTAGTCTGAGTACACCGGATCCGGTCGCCGAGACGATTGTTTTGCGCGATGTAGCGCCCTGGAATCATGGCGACAGACTCAGCGCAGAAAAAGAAGCGTTGGGTTTGTACCTGAGTGGTCATCCGTTTGAAGTGTTCCGTGATATCGCGACACAATTGACTCACGGGAAACTGGGGGACATTGCATCGATTAAGCCGCCGTCGGGCGCGCACAACGGGAATGACTTTTCTCAGCCACGCAGGCAGGCGACGGTCGCAGGTCTGGTGTTCGACATACGCCGGCGCGGCAATCGTGTCACGTTGACGTTAGACGATGATACAGGTCGTGTTGATGTGAACCTGTACGCTGACATGGTCGATTCGGTGCGTCACTTGCTGGTAAAAGACAGCGTCGTGCTGGCAAGCGGCACGCTGCGGTGGGACAACTTCATGAATGCGTGGGCTGTTAGCGCAAGACAGTTGCGCGATTTTGACCATGTTATCGAGGAGCAGGCGACGAGTCTTGTGATCGCCATCGAGCGTCCCGAGAAGGACACCGACGCCGCCCTGCAAATGCGTGATTTGCAATCGGTGCTCAGACCGCACCGTGGTGGCAACTGTGATATCTGTGTGCACTACCGTACCGACGACGCTGTGGCCCGGATCGCGTTCGGGCAACTGTGGCGCATCCGCATGTCACGTGAGTTGCGTGAACAATTGGCAAACATGTTCGGTGATAACGCGATCAGAATTGGTTTTACAGTGGCCAATGGGGCATAGCATGGGTGAGCCACGTACACGCGTGTGCTACCTTACGCGCAACGACTCAAACGGGGTTTGTCGATGGACGTAAAATTTCTCGAATTCGAACAGCCGATTGCCGACCTTGAGGCAAAGATAGAAGGGTTGCGCTATGTCGGTGACGATTCTGAAGTGAATGTCGCCGAAGAAGTGGATCGACTCGCGAAAAAGAGCGAAACGCTGACGAAGTCGATTTTTTCGAGCCTTACCGCTTGGCAAGTCGCGCAAGTTGCGCGACACCCGATGCGTCCTTACACGCTCGACTATGTCGATCTTATTTTCGACGACTTTCAGGAGCTGCACGGCGATCGTATGTACGCTGATGATTACGCCATCATTGGTGGCATCGCGCGCATCGAAGGGTTGCCTGTGATGTTGATAGGTCACCAGAAAGGGCGCGACACCAAAGAACGCGTGCGTCGCAATTACGGGATGCCGCGGCCCGAAGGTTATCGCAAGGCACAGCGTCTGATGCGTCTTGCCGAGAAGTTCAAGTTGCCGGTCGTCACACTGATTGACACGCCAGGGGCGTACCCGGGTATTGGTGCAGAAGAGCGCGGTCAGTCCGAGGCGATCGCGAGTAGCCTTAAATTGATGGCGCGTTTACGTACACCGATTATCAGTGTCGTAATCGGTGAGGGTGGTTCTGGCGGTGCGCTGGCCATTGGCGTATCGGACAGGCTAATGATGCTGCAGTACGCGGTCTATTCGGTGATCTCGCCCGAGGGATGCGCGTCTAT
Source organism: Pseudomonadota bacterium (assembly GCA_039815365.1). GTDB lineage: Bacteria > Pseudomonadota > Gammaproteobacteria > Steroidobacterales > Woeseiaceae > CALBPI01. Next base: position 42,403 of record JBCBZK010000002.1, read on the forward strand.
TTTGTGGAAGAGCGCCGAGAAAGCGGCAGACGCCGCTGATGCCATGCGCATCACTGCTGCGCAGCTCAAGGGTTTTGGTCTGATAGATCATTTGATCGAGGAGCCTTTAGGCGGCGCACACCGCAGTTACAAGGCCGTGGCCGAGACATTGAAGAATGCGTTGCTCTCGCAAATCAACACGCTCGACGCATTGTCGAGCGAACAGCTACTGGAAGAGCGAGCTGCGAAAATTTCTGCATTTGGTGATTTTCGTATCGCAAGCTGATGATTGATGCGCAGCATATCGCTGCGCGCGTTCAAGCGCTCACGCTAAGGCTACCTGCGTTCACGGGTTTGTTAGTCGCGTTCAGCGGTGGTCGCGATTCGTCTGTGTTGCTGTCTCTAATGGCCCGTGCGGACGTGGCACCTGTGCGTGCTGTCAACGTCGACCATGGCTTGCAGCCGGATATCGCGACGCAATGGCTGGCACATAATGCCCAATTTTGCGAGGGGCTCGGCGTACCGTTTACGCGCGTTTCGGTAGATGTTGCCGCGCACGGCGGAGAGAGTCTCGAGGCCGCTGCGCGACGGGCACGCTATGCGGCATTGGCAGGCGAAGCACGCACGGGCGAATTGGTGTTGCTGGCACAGCACGAGTCTGATCAGGCTGAAACGTTGTTGTTGCAGTTGCTACGCGGTGGTGGTCCGGACGGTCTGGCGTCGATGCCAACAGTTTCTGTGCTTGGCGAAACACTGATGGCGCGACCACTGTTGGACGTTACGGATGCTGACATTGCCGCTTATGCCCACGACCAGAGACTCAGATGGTTTGAAGACCCGAGCAATCAAGACCAGCGCTTCGACCGCAACTTTCTGCGTGCCGTCGTTATGCCATCGCTGCGGGAGCGTTGGCCCTCCGTCGATCGTACGCTATCGCGCGGCGCGCAGTGGCAAGCAGAAGCGGCGCAGTTACAACACCAGTTAGGCGCTGCTGATATGCGTACGGTCACAATCGATGGTCGTGTGCTCAGCTGCGGGCGGCTTGCGAGGCTTACATCGAGTCGTTTATCGAATACGCTTCGCTTCGCCATTCGCGCCGCAGGGCTGACAACGCCCTCTGCGCAGCGACTTGCCGCGCTGCAGACGCTGGCGCTGCAGACCGCAGGCCGTGGCAGTGTTCGTTGGCACGGCGGTGTTGCGCTGCGCTACCGCGATCAGCTGCATTTGTTGGATGAGCTATCCCCTGACCCGGTCAGTGGTTGGTCGGCAGCGCTGCCGACGGATCATCGCTTGCAGCTACCGCATACGTTCGGCACGTTAGCATTGGCGGCAGAACGCGCGCACGCGACCTTGACCGTGCGCTTTCGTGAAGGGGGGGAGCGCGTTCCGTTGGCAGGTGGTCAACATCAAGCGCTGGCGAAGTGGTTTCAGCAACATGGCATTCCACCATGGCAGCGCAGTCGCATGCCATTGGTATTTGCCGGCGATACGCTCATCGCGATCGGCGAGCATCGCCTGTCTAGGTGGTCCGAGTTCGTGCCCGGCGGGGCGCTCATTTGGCGCCGCTAAATTGTCTCGTCACCGTCCATCTGGTATCTTCTTCATCCGATCCAAGCACACAGTCTTGTGTGGACAAGGGCCGGAGTAAAGGCTTGCGCTGTAGGCGCAACGATAGCCACAACCGACGCATCGCGTAGGTTGTCGTTCTCGTTGGGGGCAGTGGCGATTAAGCGGTCCTTTACTCCGGCCTTTTTCTTTTTGTAGCAAAGGTTTATTCGCTAAACCTAATGCAGGCGGTAACTAAATGACTTCGTATGTTTTCATCACCGGTGGCGTTGTGTCATCGCTCGGCAAGGGCATCACGTCAGCGTGCCTCGCCGCCATTTTAGAATCGCGCGGCGTGTCGATCAGCATGATGAAGCTGGACCCGTACATTAATGTGGATCCCGGCACGATGAGCCCGTTCCAGCATGGCGAGGTTTTTGTCACTGACGATGGTTCAGAGACGGATCTTGACCTTGGCCACTATGAGCGTTTTGTGCGTATTACGACCGGGCGACACAGCAATTTCACGACGGGTCGGATTTACGAGTCGGTTATCGCGCGCGAACGACGCGGTGATTATCTGGGGGCCACTGTGCAAGTGATCCCTCACATCACAGACGAAATGAAGCAGAGCATCCGACGCGGTGCCGGTGATGCGGATGTCTGTTTCGTTGAGATCGGCGGTACCGTTGGCGATATCGAATCGTTGCCATTCCTGGAGTCGATTCGGCAATTGGGCGTTGAGCTGGGTCGCGAGCGTGTCGCCTACGTGCACCTGACGCTTGTGCCGTACATCGCCACCTCGTCGGAGATCAAGACGAAGCCAACGCAGCACTCGGTAAAGGAGCTGCGTTCTATCGGTATTCAGCCGGATATTCTCGTGTGTCGCTCGGAGCTGCCGCTGCCGGACGAGCAACGTCGCAAGATCGCGCTGTTTACCAACGTGCAGGAGAAAGCGGTGATTTCTGCCTACGACGTGGATGACCTGTACCGTATCCCACAAGTTCTGCATGAGCAGGGATTCGACGAGATTATCTGCCGGCAGTTGCGTCTTGACGTACCCAAAGCCGACCTGTCGGAATGGAACGCGGTCGTTGATGCCAAGAAGAACCCTGAATGCGAAGTCAATATCGCCATGGTCGGCAAATACGTAGACCTCAGAGATTCTTATATCTCACTGGCCGAGGCGTTACTGCATGCAGGTATTCACACTCGCACGCGCGTCAATATTCACTACGTCGAGTCGCAAAATGTCGAGCGCGATGGTGTCAATCAGCTGCGCCAGTACGATGCGATCCTTGTGCCGGGCGGCTTTGGCGACCGCGGCATCGAAGGCAAGATCCGCGCGGTGCGCTACGCGCGCGAGAACGACGTACCGTATCTGGGCATTTGTCTTGGTATGCAAGTCGCGATCATTGAGTTCGCGCGTCACGTTGCCGGCCTTGAGGATGCTCACAGCACAGAATTTAACCGGCAATCGCCACATCCTGTCATTGGATTGATCACGGAATGGCAGAACCTGGATGGTGTCACCCATTTGCGCGATGAGTCTTCCGAGCTTGGCGGCACTATGCGTTTAGGTGCGCAACAGATTCTGTTGCAAGACGATACGAAAGCGCGCGAGATTTACGGATCAGAAGAGATTCGCGAGCGGCACCGGCATCGGTTCGAGTTCAATAACAACTACCGCGATCAGCTATCGGACGCGGGTTTGCGGTTCTCGGGTTTGTCGACCGATGATCTTGTCGAGATGATCGAGCTTCCAGAGCACCCCTGGTTCATGGCAAGTCAATTCCACCCGGAGTTCACCAGCAATCCGCGCGATGGCCATCCGCTGTTCAGTGGTTTCATCACGGCGGCGCGCGCGTATCAATCGAATGCGATGCAACAACAGCAAGAGGCAAGCGCATGAACATTGGCGGGATTGATGTCGGACTCGACAAGCCGTTTTTCCTGATTGCCGGTAACTGCGTTGTAGAAAACGAAGAGACCACATTCGAAACGGCAGGTCGTTTGAAAGAGATGACTGACGAATTGGGCATCGGTTTGATCTACAAATCGTCGTTCGACAAAGCGAATCGCAGCTCAGCGTCGAGTTTTCGCGGTCCCGGCATGGCCGCCGGTCTCGAGATTCTGGCGAAAGTGAAACGCGAGTTAGATGTACCGATTCTCACAGACGTGCATGAAGACACGCCGTTTGATGAGGTGGCTAGCGTTGTCGATGTCATGCAAACGCCTGCATTTCTATGCCGTCAAACGAACTTTATTCTCAACGTCGCCAAGCAAGGCATTGCGGTGAACATCAAGAAAGGCCAGTTTCTTTCCCCGTGGGAAATGGACAACGTCGTTGATAAAGCACGCTCGACGGGCAACCAGAACATCATGGTGTGCGAGCGCGGTTTTAGTTTCGGCTACAACAATCTTGTGTCCGACATGCGCTCTCTTGCAGTCATGCGGCGCACCGCAGCACCTGTCGTCTTCGATGCGACGCACTCGGTACAGCTGCCGGGAGGCAAGGGCACCGCGTCCGGTGGGCAGCGTGAGTTTGTGCCTGTCCTTGCGCGTGCCGCGATCGCTGCAGGCGTTGCCGGTGTCTTTATGGAGACGCATCCGGAACCCGAACGTGCCCTTTCGGATGGACCGAACGCCTGGCCGCTCGATGACATGCGCGAGCTGCTACAGACTTTGAAAGCCATTGATGAAACCGTTAAGTCGGTACCGTTCCCTGAGGCGCGGTACGGTATTGGCGTGGCAGAATAGCCGCGCCGTAATTACAAACAGACGCCAAGAATTACAGGACACACCATGCCAACAACAACCGTTAAGAACATCGTCGCACGTGAGATTCTCGACTCTCGGGGCAATCCAACTCTGGAGGCCGATGTATGGCTTGAAGACGGTAGCCATGGTCGTGCCGGCGTGCCATCAGGTGCATCCACAGGCTCGCGCGAAGCTGTCGAGTTGCGCGATGGTGACACGTCGCGCTACTTGGGTAAGGGCGTGCTGAACGCTGTTGCTAACGTGAATACAGAAATCCGGGATTTGCTGGTCGGCAAAGATGCTGTGGATCAGGCGGCCCTTGACGCGGCGATGTGTGCGCTGGATGGCACCGACAACAAATCCCGTCTTGGTGCTAACGCGACGTTGGCAGCATCGCTGGCAATAGCCAAAGCAGTCGCCGTGAGTCGCAAAGAGCCGTTGTTCCGCACCTTGGGCGACAGTGTCACGATGCCTGTACCGATGATGAACATTATTAACGGTGGCGCTCACGCTGATAACAGCGTTGATATTCAGGAATTCATGATCCTGCCGGTTGGCGCCGACACGTTCAGCGAGGCGTTGCGTTGCGGCACGGAAATCTTTCATGCACTAAAGCACGTCCTGCACGTGCAAGGCATGAATACCGCGGTAGGCGATGAGGGTGGGTTTGCCCCAGATCTACCGTCGAACCGCAGTGCGCTGGATACGATCATGGAGGCGATCGATAAAGCGGGTTATAGCGCCGGTAAAGACGTGCTGCTCGGTTTGGATGTCGCAAGCTCGGAGTTCTACGCAGACGGTGTGTATAACCTGGCATCAGAGGGGCGTACCTTTAATGCCGATCAGTTCGCTGACTACCTGGCAGAGCTGTGTCAGTCGTTTCCAATCATTAGTATTGAAGACGGTATGGATGAGAGTGACTGGGACGGCTGGGCCTCTTTGACGCGCAAAGTGGGCAAAACCGTACAGCTGGTGGGCGATGATCTGTTTGTCACCAATACGAAAATTTTGCAACGCGGTATTGATGAGCACATCGGTAACTCGATTCTGATCAAGCCCAATCAGATCGGCACATTGACAGAGACATTACAGGCAATCGACATGGCAGTGGATGCCGATTACACAGCAGTTGTATCGCACCGATCCGGAGAAACAGAGGATGCAACCATTGCCGATATTGCTGTGGGTACACGTGCAACGCAGATAAAAACCGGTTCCTTGTCGCGTTCTGACCGTATTTCCAAGTACAATCAGCTCTTGCGCATAGAAGAGCTGCTCGGTGATCGGGCAATCTATACAGCGAAAGGCGCATTCCCCAAAGGGGTTGGCTCGTTTTAACGAGACAGCCCAAACGCGATTGCAAGAGCGATTGATTGATGCCATCACAACCACAACAGCGTAGCGTCTCGTCGAGCATCACCGTGCTCGCGCTCGTGGTGATGCTGGGTATTGTGCTGATTCAGTTATTCGTCTCTCCGCACGGCCTGCGCAAGTCCCGCGAGCTACAGGTCGCGTTAGATGACACCAAGCTTGCGATTGACGCGCTGGAACAGCGTAACGCAGCGCTAGCCGGTGAAGTGCGCAACCTGAAGCACGGATTGGATGCTGCCGAAGAGCGTGCCCGCTCTGATTTGGGCATGATCGGCGAGAATGAGTCGTTCTATCAAATTGTCGATAGCGACGCGGCCTCAGTGTCGCGGGTCGTTGATTGACCAGCATTGAATCGAGAATCCGGCAGTGCTCCTGCCGACCATGAAATCCCGGCTTTCTGGCCGATGCCAGCGGCACACGGCGCGGCGCTGTCTTCTGCACAGCTGAAATCGACACCGGAAGACTTTGTTGTTGAAGAGCAGCCGAACTGGCAGCCGCATGGCGATGGCGAGCACGATGTTCTCTGGATTGAAAAGCGCGACGCGAACACCCGTTGGGTTGCTGAGCAACTGGCGTCGTTTGCACAGTGTCACCCTCGCGACGTGGGTTTTGCCGGTCTCAAGGATCGGTTTGCGCTGACCCGTCAGTGGTTCAGTGTTCACCGGCCAGGTCGCAGCATTGACTGGTCGACATTTCAGGCGAGTGGCGTGCGGATCCTCACGCATGCCGTGCATAACCGCAAACTGCGCGTTGGTGCATTGACGGGCAATCGATTTGAAATCCTGTTGCGCGATGTGTCTGCTGATCGCGAGCAGCTTGGCGCGCGCTTCGCACTGCTGGAACAATATGGCATTCCAAACTACTTTGGTGCGCAGCGATTTGGTCGTGAGCAATCCAACCTCAGGATGGCGCTGCGTTTGGCGCGCCGACAACGACTCAAGCGCGCGCAGAAGACGTTCGCGCTGTCCGCGGCGCGCGCGGCTATTTTCAATGCAACACTCGCACGGCGTGTGGCGGCGGATCAGTGGCGAACGCCAATCGACGGTGATCTTCTGATGTTGTCCGGCTCACACTCGTTCTTCGCTTTCGACGAACACGATGTAGACGAGATCGTCGCGCGCTGCGAGCGCGCCGATGTGTCGCCGACAGGCCCGTTATGGGGTGCGCCGGGCACGCTGGCTGACGGCGAGGCGGGCGAACTCGAGCAAATGATTGCCGATCAGTACCCGGACTTTCGCAATGCGACGCTTGCCGGTGGCGTGACCCTGCAGCGTCGCGCCTTGCGGATGATGCCGGAGCAGTGTTCGTTACAGCACGACGCGAGCTTTGTGCGCCTTGCCTTTACGCTACCGTCAGGTAGTTTCGCAACAGTGCTCGTGCATGAGCTGTTCGACGTCGACGATGTCAGTCAACGCAGCAGAACGTAAACGGCGCCACTGCCGCCATCCACCTGACGCGCAGAGACAAACGCAGCGACTTGATCCGAGCGGCGCAACCAGCCGTCGACACTCCCCTTAATACGCGGGCCCCGGTGGCCGGAACCCAGCCCCTTGCCGTGGATGATGCGCACGCAGCGCCAACCGTGGTAATCGCTTTCGGCCATAAAGTCGCGCAATACTTCTTTGGCTTCCTTGACGGTGTAGCCATGCAGGTCAAGAACAGACTCGACGCGATAGTGACCTTTGGCCAGGCGGCGCAGCGTGCGTTCTCCGACATCGGGTCGGCGAAAACGCAGTCCGTCGCCATTGCGCCATTCAATACTCTCGATATCGGCGTCCAGGCTTTCGCGCAACACGTCTTGTTCGTCCTGACGCCGCATCCGCGCGTGCGGCGCCGGTGGTGTGCGCTCGGGTTCGGCGCGGTCATGTGTGAGCGGCCTCGCATCACCAATGGCATCGCGAAATAACGCTTTGTCATCATCGAGCATGTCGTCGTGGTCTGCCATAACAGCGAGCTCCAGGCGTTCTACCAGCGTTCTCCCAGCGTCTGATCGCTCGGCCTGTTGAGCATAACGCGTGACTAGCGGGCGGGAAAGTGGTCATCGCGCTATTGCCGGACGACAAGATTGCGTATCATTTCGCTAGCCGCAACTCTACGGAACGCCACTTGAAAATTTTGATCAGCAATGACGACGGCTATTTGTCAGACGGCATAGCGGCGCTGCAGCGTGGTTTGGAGGCGTTCGGTCAGATCGTGACGGTTGCGCCCGATCGCAATCAAAGCGGTGCGAGTAGCTCGTTGACGTTACATGCGCCATTGCGTGTTGATGAGGTCGAAGAGGGTGTCTTCAGCGTCAACGGAACACCATCAGATTGCGTGCACCTGGCGCTGTCCGGTTTTCTGGACGAAGATCCGGATATCGTGGTTTCGGGGATCAATCACGGCGCAAATCTCGGTGATGACGTGATTTACTCAGGCACCGTCGCTGCTGCGATTGAAGGTCGCTATCTCGGCTTGCCTGCGATTGCCGTGTCATTAGTGGGCGAGCATTGTCATCATTTCGATACTGCCGCGGAAGTTGCTGGTCAGTTGCTCGCGGGCATCACCCAACAACCGTTGCCGGCCGATACCATTCTGAACGTCAATGTGCCCGATATTCCCGTCGCGCAACTCAAAGGTATTCGCGCGACACGGCTGGGCTTTCGTCATCGCTCGGAGCCGATGGTTGCCCAGAATGATCCGCGCGGTCGTCCGATATTCTGGATCGGTCCGGCAGGGCCGGGCGACGACGCGAGTGAGGGTACGGACTTTCACGCCGTCGAGAATGGCTATGCGTCGGTGACACCATTGCAGATTGATCTGACGCGTCACCGTCAGCTCGAATCGTTGCAGCATTGGTTGGACGACATCCATTGAACACACACGCTGGCATTGGCATGACGTCTTTGCGCACCAGAGACCGGTTGGTAGCGCGTTTACAAGATCAAGGTATTCGCTCGGAAGCTGTGCTCGGGCGCATACGCGATGTGCCGCGACACTTGTTCGTCGATGAGGCGCTGGCAAGTCGCGCCTATGAAGATACCGCGCTGCCGATTGGACTTGGCCAAACGATTAGCCAACCCTACATCGTTGCGCGCATGACGGAGGCACTGTTGCACGACGGACCGCTTGAGAGCGTGCTTGAAGTCGGTACGGGTTGTGGTTACCAAACCGCAGTGCTGGCACCATTGGTCGGACACATCCATACGCTTGAGTTTCTGGCGCCGCTGATGGCCAAGACCCGGCAACGCCTTGGCCGGTTGAACTTGTATAACATTCAATACCGCCATGGGGATGGTTGGAAAGGCTGGCCAAAATATGCGCCTTACGACGGTATTATCGTTACTGCTGCGCCCGAGCTGATTCCCACCCGCCTGCTCGAACAATTGGCCATCGGCGGGCGCCTGATTTTGCCGCTTGGTCCTTCGCGTGATCAACGACTCATGAAGATTACCCGTAGCGAAGATGGCTATGCGCAGGCAGATTTGGGTCCGGCGAGTTTTGTGCCGTTGGTGAAGTCGTAACTGCGCTTGCCATGAAGATTTTTACACCGCTCTATGATTGGGTTCTCAGTAAGGCACGGCATCGTTTCGCTGTGTACTGGTTAGGCGTACTGAGTTTCGCCGAGTCATCGTTCTTTCCTATTCCGCCGGACGTCATGCTGGCACCGATGGCGCTCGCGCAGCGCTCGAAAGCGTTTTGGTATGCGAGCGTGGCGACGCTAACCTCGGTTGCCGGTGGCGTGCTTGGCTATCTTATCGGTGTGTTTCTGATCGGATCGATCGAACCTTGGTTGCTGCAGAGCCACTACGCGCAGAGCTACCTGACCTCGCAACAATGGTTTGCCGATTACGGCGTCTGGATTGTGTTCGTTGCAGGGTTCTCGCCCATTCCGTACAAGGTGTTTACGATAGGTGCAGGGGCGGCGTCGATGAGTTTGCCGTTGTTTGTGCTTGCGTCGCTGATCGGACGCGGTGCGCGCTATTTTCTGATTGTCGGTCTCATCTACGTGATGGGGCCGAAAGCAGAACACTTGATACGCCGGTATGTCGATGTGATTGGCTGGACAGTTGTTGTCGTTGTCGTGGTGTTGCTGGCATGGCTTGCGCTCGCCTGAGGGCGCTTGTTGCTATTGCCGCTGTCGTTGTCATCGGCGGCTGTGCGTTGGATTGGCAGGACGAACAGCGCAGCACCGGAGCGCGTCCGACAGCCGCTGGGACGTCGGCTAGCTATACGGTGCGCAGTGGCGATACGTTGTATAGCATCGCCGTGCGCTATGGCATTAACCATCGGCAACTTGCCGCATGGAACCAGCTCAGCGATGCCACGCTGATCTACCCGGGGCAAGTGCTCAAGATGCGCGCGCCGACAGGCTCAAGCGCCGCGACACCAAAAATCGTCAAACCGCCGGCGACGCTGCAGCGCGTTGGTCAATGGCGTTGGCCGACCACCGGTCGGCTGGTCAGCCGTTTCGACATGAGTGCGAACGTGCCGCGGACAGGAATTTTGATCAGCGGTCAACGTGGCCAGTCTGTTTTGGCGGCTGCCTCAGGCGAAGTGGTGTATTCGGGTAGTGGTCTGAAGAGCTACGGCAAGCTGGTGATTATTCAGCACAACCGCGACTACCTGTCGGCCTACGGTCACAATGCAGCGTTGCTCGTCAAAGAGGGTGACACGGTCAAGCGTGGCCAGAAAATTGCAACGATGGGTGAGACAGCAGCGCAGCTGCCGCGGCTGCACTTCGAAATTCGCCAAAGCGGACAACCGGTCGATCCGCTGGCGTTATTGCCGCGGCCAGCGACTTAACGCACTAACGCCAATACGCTCGGTCGAGCTTCGCCGAGTAACACATTAAACGTGCGCACGGCTGCGCCGTCATTCATGACCTCAATACCAACACCCGCCAGCATGACTTGCTGCATCAGCGTCGCTTGGGGAAAAACGGGACGTTCTCCTGTCGCAAGCACGATCACCTGTGGCTTCAGGTCCAGCAATGGTTGTATGAGCGCCGGTGACAAATCATCAACGCTACGACAGCGCCAATCGCTCAGAACCTCAGTCTGCGCGATCGCGAGACTGCCGATATGTTGTTGGTCACGAATCCAGATGCTGTTCGCGTCGTAACGCGAAATTGCATTGGGTGGCTGGTTTTCTTTGGCAAATTGCATCGCTGGGTCAAGCCCCTTCGAAGATTCAATGGCGTCCAATGTTGCTTCAGCAGCAGGTACACTAGGCGCGCGTTGATTTTAGTATGCCATGAAGCTACCTGCCGAACTTCCCGATACCGTGTGCTGGATGCCGTTTTGCGATGCTGTCGATACCTTGTATCAGTGGCGTGAACGTCATGCGCCGCAATTGATGTTGCGTAGCACACTGCCGCGTGGCGTTCGGCTGCATGATGCGGTCGCAAACGTTAGCACGCAGCCCGCGGCCTGGCGTCTTTTGGGTGAAGCATCCGAGCCGGACGTCGGGCAGGCGCAATGGTGTGCGTCGCTCGATCCGGTGAGCTTTGTCGCCGATCAGCGCGATGTGCGCATCGCAGCTTGGCCGGTCAGTGCGCTATCGCTGGCGGATTCGAAAGAGATCGCTCGCGCAGTTGCTACCCACCTGAGCGGCGATCCGGACGTGCGTTTGTCGGCCACGCAATTGCACGTTAGTGTCGCGCAGCGTTGGTATTTGACCGGCAGCGGTGATATGCCCGATGTGATCAATGCGCTGCCCGAACAGGTGGTCGGTCAGCCGTTACGTGATTTTCCGACGACCGGCGGTGACGCGCGTTTGTGGAAAAGACTCAGCACAGAGCTGCAGATGCTGTTGCACTCGCATGAGGTCAATGGCCAGCGCGCTGACGCTGGTTTGTCGCCGGTCAACGGCGTTTGGTGGCACGGGAGCAGCGCTCTGCCCTTAAGCAGTCAGCCGTTAACGCTGCCGCCGCTGGCGTCGACCGACGTATTTTGGCGTGGCTGTTGGCGCGCACACAAGGCATCCTTGCAGCCGTTCGTCGAGACGCTCCCGGAGTCGCCAGGGGGTATCGCTGTTGCGGGTAATGCGGTTGATACGTTGGCTTGCGTTGCAGACGCATTGCGGCGCGATACGCTGCGCGCCGCTGTAATCAGTGTCGCCGACACATCGCTGACGTTGTCGAAAATGCCGCGTTGGCGGCGAATGTTCTCACGAGGTCAGCGGTGATCTGGCGCGATGTGCATACCCGCGACGTGCCGTCGCATACGCTCACTGAAACAGACGACATGCTCGCGAGTATTGTCGCGGCGCGCGGCGTCCTGAGCGACGAACAACGCAACATTTCTCTTGCCGCGCTAGCGCCCGTGAGCCAGCTTGGTGGGTTGCCCCAAGCAGTGGCGCTTTTGCAGCAACACCACGATGGACGGATCATGATCGTCGGTGACTTTGACGCGGATGGTGCGACGAGCACCGCGTTGATGCTGCGCGGTTTGGCCGCATTGGGTTTTGCGCACGTTGATTTTATTGTGCCCAACCGTTTCGATTTCGGCTACGGCTTGTCACCGGAGATCGTCGACGTTGCGATCGCAGAATCACCGACGCTGATTGTGACTGTCGACAATGGCATATCAAGCAACGCAGGGGTTGCGCGCGCACGCGAACAGGGTATCGATGTGCTCATCACTGATCATCATCTGCCGCCGAAGACGTTGCCGGATGCGAATGTCATCGTGAATCCGAACTGTGTTGACGACGACTACCCGAGCAAACATCTCGCCGGCGTTGGTGTTGCATTTTGCGTGCTGGTCGCATTAGCGCGCCACATAGCGCCGGATGATCCGGCCGCTACGCGCATGCCAGCATCCCTGCTTGACCTCGTTGCGCTGGGAACGGTCGCTGATGTCGTTCCGCTGGATCGCAATAATCGGATTCTTGTTGACGCAGGCTTACAAAGAATCAGGGCAGGGCGCTGCGTTCCCGGCATCGCGGCGTTGCTCGATGTCGGTGGGCGTGATCGCACGCGTGTTGTTGCCACAGATTTCGGCTTTGCTGTCGGACCACGACTGAACGCGGCAGGTCGACTGCAGGACATGTCGGTAGGCATCCGCTGCCTGACGACTGATGACCCGGTTCTGGCGCGACAGCTTGCCGAGCAACTTGACGCCATTAACCGCGAACGCCGTACCGTTGAAGCGGATATGCAGGCGGACGCACTGAAGTTGCTCGAGACGCTTGATGACGCCGCGCTGAGTGAGCAGCCGCAATACTGCGTGTGTTTGTATGAGCCAGACTGGCATCAGGGTGTCGTTGGTTTGGTGGCGTCAAGAATCAAGGAGCGCCTGCATCGACCGGTGTTTGCGTTCGCGCGTGAACGCGAGGGTGCCACGATGCTGAAAGGCTCGGGTCGTAGCATTCCCGGCGTGCATTTGCGTGATGTTCTTGCGGAGGTCGCACGACGCGAGCCCGGCATCATCGTTCGTTTTGGTGGGCACGCAATGGCGGCGGGATTGACGCTTGCCGAAGACGCGTTGCCAATGTTCAGCGCGTGTGTCGATGCGGTCGTCAAGGCCGTGTGCCCACAGGCGTTGCTGACGCCGGCGATTCTGGTTGATGGCACATTGGACGCTCAGCACCTCGATATCCGTTTCGCGCAGACGTTGCGTGACGAAGGGCCGTGGGGTCAGGAGTTCGTCGAGCCATCGTTCACTGGCACGTTCGATGTTGTTTCCGCGCGCGTCGTCGGTGAGCATCACCTGAAACTCTCCGTGAGTTACGAAGGTGCAGTGATTGATGGCATTGCATTCAACCAAATTGAACCGGACATCCCGCAACAGGGCGCACGTATAGAGCTTGTCTATCGCCTCGATGTCAACGAGTGGCGCGGTAAACAAAGCGCGCAGCTAATGATCCTGCAATGGCGCTACCCGGACGTATGAGCGTGGTATCATTTCACGTTGTGCTGATCACTGTACGAGCCCATGGAAACCAACCAGATTCAAAGTAGCATTACCGATCTTCGCGAACGTTCCGAGTCGCTCAGGGGGTATCTTTGACTACGCTGACAAGCGTGACCGGCTGGACGAAGTCCGCCGCGAGCTAGAGTCGCCCGAAGTCTGGAACGAACCGGAGCGCGCGCAGGCTCTGGGGCAGGAACGCGCAACGTTGGAAGGCATCGTCGATGGGCTGGATGGCATTGCGCAACGCCTGACCGATGCCGACGAACTGCTGGCGATGGCAGTTTCGGAAGACGACGAAGCCACTGTCGAGGAAATCGTCGCCGATATCGCTTCTGTGGAAAGCGATGTTGCTGCGCTGGAATTCCGACGCATGTTTTCCGGTGAGCAAGATGCAAGCGCGGCATTTGTCGATATCCAGTCGGGTGCGGGTGGCACAGAGGCGCAGGATTGGGCGAGCATGTTGTTGCGCATGTATTTGCGCTGGGCCGAGCAACACGACTTCAAAGCAGAGTTAGTCGAGGCGTCCGATGGCGAAGTCGCTGGCATCAAAAGTGCGACGATTCGGATCGACGGTGAGTACGCTTTTGGTTGGCTGCGCACCGAGACTGGGGTGCACCGCCTCGTGCGCAAATCTCCGTTTGATTCGGGTAGCCGCCGTCACACGTCATTCGCTTCAGTTTTTGTCTCGCCGGAGATCGATGACAGTGTCGAAATTGATATTGATCCGTCCGATCTGCGGATTGATGTTTATCGCGCCAGCGGTGCCGGTGGGCAACACGTCAACCGCACAGAATCGGCCGTACGTATCACGCACTTGCCCACCAACACGGTCGTGCAATGCCAGAACGAGCGCTCGCAACCCAAGAACAAAGCGACCGCAATGAAACAGCTGCAATCCAAGCTCTACGAGCTGGAGATGCAAAAACGCCGCGGTGCAGCCCAAGAGATGGAAGACAGCAAAGCCGACGTTGGTTGGGGCAGTCAAATCCGTTCTTATGTGCTCGACCAATCGCGTATTAAAGATCTGCGTACCCATGTTGAGACCGGCAATACTCAGGCCGTTCTGGACGGTGCGCTCGACCCATTTATTGAAGCCAGCCTCAAGCAAGGACTGTAATCCATGTCAGACGAGATCACGCCAAACACAGACGCCGCGGCGGACGACAACAAACTGATTGCTGAGCGCCGCAAGAAACTCGATGGTCTGCGTGAGGAGGGCATCGCGTATCCGAACGACTTTCGTCGCGATTCGCTAGCCGCTCAGCTTCTGGCCCGTTTTAACGACGTCGACAAAGAGGCGCTTGAGGCGTCGCCTGTTCGCGTAAGCATTGCCGGGCGACTCATGAGCAAACGTGTGATGGGTAAGGCAAGCTTTGCCCACTTGCAGGATCGCAGCGCGCAACTGCAAGTGTATGTGCAGCGCGATGCCTTACCCGAAGGTGTCTATGCAGGTTTCAAGAAATGGGACATGGGCGATATTGTTGGTGCGAGCGGCACTTTGTTTCGCACGAACAAGGGTGAGTTGTCCGTCAAGGTAGATGACATTCGTTTGCTGACAAAGTCGTTGCGACCGCTGCCGGAAAAATGGCATGGCCTCAGTGATCAGGAGACGCGTTACCGGCAGCGCTATGTTGACCTCATTATCAACGAAGAGAGCCGGCAAGTGTTTCGTACGCGTACCCGCGTCGTGTCGTTTATCCGTGCGTTTCTTGAATCACGAGATTTTATGGAAGTCGAAACACCCATGATGCAGGCAACGCCAGGTGGCGCCATCGCTCGACCCTTCGCAACACACCACAACGCGCTGGACATGCCATTGTTCTTGCGTATTGCACCTGAGCTCAACTTGAAACGCCTTGTGGTCGGTGGTTTCGAGCGCGTGTACGAGATCAACCGAAATTTCCGTAACGAGGGTTTGTCCACGCAGCACAATCCCGAATTTACAATGCTTGAGCTCTATCAGGCATACGCAGACTACGAAGATCTGATTGATCTGCTCGAGACGTTGATGCGCGGTTTGGCTGAGGCCGTGTGCGGCAGCACATCCGTGACGTGGCAAGAGCATACCTACGACCTGAGCCAGCCATTCGACAGAGTGACTATCGCCGACAGCATTCTTGCAGCCGTGCCCGATCTCGACGCCGACAAGCTTCGCGATGTTGCGCACCTAACGCAGATTGCAGAATCGCTCGGCATCGCCGTGCATCCTAACTATGGTGCAGGTAAGTTGCAGACAGAGATTTTCGAAAAAGCGGTTGAGCCTAACTTGTTGAAGCCGACCTTCATGTTGTCGTATCCGGCGGAGGTGTCACCCCTGTCGCGCGCGAATGACGATGACCCGTTTATCACGGATCGTTTCGAATTGTTTATCGGCGGGCGCGAAATCGCTAATGGCTTTTCTGAGCTTAACGACCCGGAAGACCAGGCAGCGCGTTTTCAGGCGCAAGTGGATAACCGCGGCGCCGGGGATGATGAGGCGATGCATTTCGATGCCGACTACATCCGCGCGCTCGAGTATGGTTTGCCGCCAACGGCGGGGCTCGGTGTCGGTATCGACCGGTTAGTTATGATGCTCACCGATCGTGCGACGATCCGCGACGTACTGTTGTTCCCGCACATGCGTCCGGAGCGCTAAAACGGCGCGGCGTTGTCAGTCTGTAGCCAGGCCGGTCAGAACCGTCCCGTCATCCAGGGTCATCGCAACGTTGAGATCGTTGGTGCTGATCACCGCGGCGATTACGTTGCCGGCCGCGGCCACAACACGCCCGATCTTCTTGCCATCACCAACAATGTCGAGCGGTTGATCGTCATCGACCCGCGTTGCTGAGCGTAACAATCTCACCCGTCTTTTGACCGCGCCCAAATGCTGGGTTCGTGCGACGACTTCCTGCCCGGTATAGCAACCTTTGCTAAAGCTGATCGCGTTAGCAGCATCAAGGTTGAGCATGTGTGGCGTGAAACTGCCGGTCGCGTGGCTCGCGATATCGGTCACGCCTGCAACGAGGCGCGCCTCGCGCCAGTCGGTGTCATCGCCATTAACACTATCGTCCGTCCGCACTAGCGCCTCGAAGCAGTCGCCAAAATTCCAATGCGTGATTGCGCCGGCTGGCGATGGCTGTTCTCGGGTAGTGCGCATCATGCGCAGGTCGGTTACCTCGCCAGTATCGACTTTCGCCCGCATCTTGTAGCGCAAGATGGCGTTCAACCAGTCATCAGCCAAGGCGTCACGAATGCCGACCACGATGGCATCGGCTTCGTGGATCAAGGTCAGAACAGCCAGCACTCGCCCTTTAGGGTCACAAGAAGCGGCGATCATGGCCGGTTGCGAGCTGTTCAGTAGTGCAACGTCTTGCGTCAACTGGCCTTGTAGAAATGAGATTCGATCATCGCCAGCAAACCGAATCAGTCTGAGCCAAGGTGCGGTCGAGGGTGTGGTCATACGTCTATTGCTGCCTGTCTGCGTCGTATTGAGGGTGATTCAATGGTCGACTAATGATTGTCGTCGATTTGTAAAGGATTTGTACGCCTTTCGTTTGCCCCAAAGCGTGCGATGAGTACTGCTTCGCCTGCCTGACTCTGGCATAATTTGCAGAGTTAACAAAGCGCTAAAAGGCAAACGCGATGTCTGAACAGCAACAAAAAGGCCCCGTGGTTTATCCGGCTTCACCCGCGGACAAATCGGACGCTATACCCACTACGAGCGAAGCGGCCTCAGAAACGGACTCTTCAACCGGGGTGGATCAACCGCGCGAAATCGGCGGTCGGAAAGGCCCCGACCCAACCCGCTATGGGGATTGGGAGAAGAACGGTCGTTGCATTGATTTTTGACCAAAGAATAATTACCGCATGAATACAAGACAACGACCTCTGTCGCCGCATTTGTCGGCGTACAAATTCAGGATCACATCGACACTGTCGATCCTGCACCGCCTGACCGGTGTCGCGCTGACCGCTGGCACGTTATTGCTCGTGGCCTGGCTGATCGGTGCTGCGAGCGGCCCGGAGGCTTACGCATCTGTCGCCGGTTTTGCGGGCTCCATTGTTGGCAGACTCATGATCGCCGGGTGGACTTACGCCTTTTTCTATCACTTGTGTAACGGTATCCGGCATTTGTTCTGGGATGCTGGCCGCGGCTTTGAAATCGAACAGGCAACCGCGTCCGGCTGGCTGGTCGTTACGGTGAGTAGTTTTGCCACGCTCGCGGCGCTTGCTGCGCTGTATTTGTAGTTGGGGAGTCTCACATGTCATTGAAATCCCCGTTGGGTAAAGTGCTCGGTCTCGGATCGGCTAAAGACGGCACAGAACATTGGTGGAGCCAACGCGTCAGCGCCGTCGCAATGGTGCCGCTCACGTTGTGGTTTGCGTTCTCGATGTTAGTCATGCCGGATTTTGGCTACGCCACGGTGCACGCTTGGATGGCGGCGCCGGTCAATGCCGTGTTGCTGTTATTGCTGATAGGCACGTTGCTCTACCACTCCAAGTTAGGCACACAAGTCGTTGTTGAGGACTATGTACACGGTTTCGCCAAGGTCGCGACTCTGATCCTGTTGAAGTTTGCCTACGCAGCGCTCGCAGTAGCGGCTGTGTTTTCCATTTTGCGCGTGTCGCTGGGAGCCGTCTGAATGACTGCCGAATATGAATTTGTTGACCACACCTACGATGTGGTCGTGGTGGGCGCCGGCGGCGCGGGTTTGCGTGCCACGTTTGGTCTTGCAGAGGCAGGTTTCGCAACAGCCTGTGTGACAAAAGTGTTTCCGACCCGCAGTCATACGGTGGCAGCGCAGGGTGGTATCAGTGCTGCGCTTGGCAACATGGGCGAAGATGACTGGCGCTGGCATATGTACGACACCGTCAAGGGCGCTGACTGGCTCGGCGATCAGGACGCGATCGAATACATGTGTAAGGAAGCGCCAAAAGCCGTCGTCGAATTAGAGCACTACGGCGTACCGTTCTCGCGCACCGAAGAAGGCAAGATTTATCAGCGTCCGTTCGGCGGTATGACGACGCATTACGGTGAAGGCACAGCCCAACGCACGTGCGCCGCAGCCGACCGAACGGGCCATGCCATGCTGCACACGCTGTATCAACAGTCGCTCAAACACGATGCCGAATTTTTCATTGAGTATTTTGCGATTGACCTGATCATGGTCGATGGCGAGTGTCGCGGTATCGTTGCGTTGAATATGGCCGACGGAACGCTGCATCGCTTCCGCGCCAGCAAGGTGATTCTGGCGACTGGCGGCTACGGCCGCGCGTATTTCTCGTGCACCTCTGCCCACACCTGCACAGGCGACGGTGGCGGCATGGTCGCGCGTGCCGGGTTACCGTTACAAGACATGGAGTTCGTGCAATTTCACCCGACGGGCATCTATGGTGCGGGCTGTCTGATTACCGAAGGCTCGCGCGGCGAGGGTGGTTATCTGACGAACTCCGATGGCGAGCGCTTTATGGAGCGCTATGCGCCGAACGCGAAGGATCTTGCCTCACGCGATGTCGTGAGTCGGTCGATGACGATTGAGATTCAGGAAGGTCGCGGCGTTGGCGCAGAAAACGATCACATCTTCTTGCACCTGGAACACCTCGGGCCAGAAGTGATCGACGAGCGTTTGCCAGGAATCGCCGAAACAGCCAAGATTTTTGCGGGCGTTGACGTCAACAAGGCCCCAATTCCGGTGTTACCAACGGTTCACTACAATATGGGTGGTATCCCGACGGATTACCGCGGCCAGGTCGTGACGTTGAGCGGTGACAATCCCGACAGCGTTGTGCCAGGTCTCATGGCAATCGGTGAGGCTGGCTGTGTCTCAGTCCACGGTGCGAACCGTTTGGGCTCCAACTCGTTGTTGGATCTCGTCGTATTCGGGCGCGGTGCGGCTCAGCATTGTGCTGAAACGATGAAGCCGGGCGCCGCTCAGCCGGAATTGCCAGCAGGCGCCGGTCAGAACAGCATTGACCGTCTTGATCGATTGCGTAACGCAGACGGCACGCGCAACACAGCTGAGCTGCGTCTCGAGATGCAGAAAATCATGCAACAGCATGCCGCCGTGTTCCGCACGGAGACGTTGCTGCGTGATGGAATTACGAAACTCGAAGCGACTCAGGCGGGCATGGCTGATATCAAAGTCAGCGATCGCTCGTTGATCTGGAACACGGATCTTGTCGAGGCGATGGAGCTTGAAAACCTGATGGCGAATGCGCAGGCGACGATTCGCTCCGCTGAAAACCGTCACGAGAGCCGTGGGGCTCAGGCCCGCGAAGACTATCCGGATCGCGACGATGAGAACTGGATGAAACACACGTTGGCATGGGTCGGCGACGATGGCCGTACCTGTATTGATTACAGACCGGTTCATAGCGAAACATTGACGGACGACGTGGAAGCGATTCCACCGAAAGCCAGAACGTACTAAACACCGAATATGACAGCAGTCGTGTGCGGCGCATTTGGCCGTGGCGAGATCGAAGGAGCAGATTGTGGCGGAATTCCGGCTACCAAAAAATTCCAGACCAGCGAAGGGTCAGCATTACCCTGCGCCGGAAGGCGCAACGAACACACGTCGCTACGTGATCTATCGCTATGATCCGGACAAGGACACGGCACCCCGCATGGATACGTATGATATCGATACCGATACCTGCGGTCCGATGGTTCTCGATGCGCTCATCAAGATCAAGAACGAGATAGATCCAACGCTCACCTTCCGCCGTTCCTGCCGCGAAGGCATTTGCGGTTCGTGTGCGATGAATATCGATGGCGGCAACACGCTTGCGTGTATTAAGTCGAGTGATGACATTGGTGACGAGGTCATGATTTATCCGTTGCCGCACATGCCTGTCATTAAGGATCTGGTGCCTGATCTCACCAACTTCTACGCGCAGTACGCGTCGATCAAACCATGGTTACAGTCCAAGACGCCGCCGCCACCGGATCATGAGCGACTACAAACCAAGGAAGATCAGGAGCTGATCAATGAGCCGTCGGCGTGCATCTTGTGTGCCTGTTGTTCGACGAGCTGCCCGAGCTACTGGTGGAACTCGGATCGCTACCTCGGTCCTGCTGCGTTGCTTGCGTCGTACCGTTGGTTGGTCGACAGCCGGGACGATGCGACAGGCGAACGCCTGGATCATCTGGAAGACCCGTTTCGTTTGTATCGCTGCCATACGATCATGAACTGCACGCAGACCTGTCCGAAAGGCTTGAACCCGGCGAAAGCGATTGCGGAAACCAAGAAAATGATGGCGCATCGCCGCCACTGATTGCCAATGCACGCCGATCCAGAGATTCGCGCGCTCACGTGGCGCTGCCGACGCGGGATGCGCGAGCTTGATCAATTGTTGCTTGGTTTTTTGAACCAGCACTTTGAGACACTTGAAACGCCCGAAAAACAGGCGTTTCTTCGACTGCTAGATATGCAGGATCCGGAGATATTCGGGTTTCTGGTGCGCGGCATCACTCCCGAAGATCACGGCATTGCGGCAATCGTTCACACCGTCCTTAATCGAACTGACACCAGCGCCGTACACACGTAACGCGGCGCTTGCGCTCATTGCAGCGCTGACACTGGTGTGCAGTGTATTGTCCGCCGGAATCGAGCAAGATCTGACACGCGTCCTAGCAGCGCTAGCTACCCAAATGGGTGCTATCTCGGCTGTGTGGCGCGTCTGGCATTGGCCTTGTGTCAGTTGGCTCGGTATGACCGCGCACGGCGAAATCCTGATCGAAACGCAGCACCGACGCATACTGGCGATGCCGTGTTCAACAGCCTACCTAGGTCGCTATGGCTGGTTCCTGATCGTGCAAGCCGAACGGCGTCGTTTTCATCTCATCGTCTTGCGGCGACACAACCGATCGGTTTGGCGACAGGCGCAAGTGCTGTGGCGTTGGCACCCACGTCTCGTCAAGACGCTATTCGATGCTTGAATTAGTGGTGCAAGGCCTTGTCATCACAGTAAAATGACGCGAGATACGATGTTGACGGCGTCATGTGCGTTCGGCATCGCAGATTTTGTGCTTCATCGCGAACTTTTGCAGATGGAGCTGGTCTATTTTCCGTGACCGCGGACGGGCCGTAACACTAACAAGGGGTTCGCCCGTATGGGCTCAGCAACAAACGATGCGCTTTTGGTCAAGCGCGTGCAAAAAGGGGATAAAGGTGCTTTCGACCTGTTGGTGCTCAAATACCAGCATAAGATCGTTAATCTGGTGTCTCGGTATGTGCGTGATAAAGACGAAGCGATGGACGTATCACAG
This sequence comes from Pseudomonadota bacterium, assembly GCA_039815365.1. GTDB lineage: Bacteria > Pseudomonadota > Gammaproteobacteria > Steroidobacterales > Woeseiaceae > CALBPI01. The sequence goes on from JBCBZK010000002.1 coordinate 64,207, forward strand.
GAGGCTTTCATCAAGGCGTATCGCGCGCTACCGCGTTTCCGTGGTGACAGCGCCTTTTACACCTGGTTGTACCGGATCGCTGTGAATACCGCCAAGAATTACCTGGTTGCCGCTAAGCGCAGACCGATGGAATACGACCTGGACCTGCAAGACCCGGAACAGTACGAGATGCATGCGCGTTTGAAGAGCGAAGACACGCCAGAGGCCGTGGCGCTCAAAGATGAAATGCAAGCCAGGATCAACGAGTCGATTAACGCGTTGCCTGAAGATCTGAGAACGGCGATCGTCCTGCGCGAGATCGACGGTATGAGTTACGAAGAAATAGCGCAGGCGATGGAATGCCCTGTGGGTACGGTGCGATCACGGATTTTCCGCGCTCGAGAGGCGATTACCAAAGGCATAGAAGCACTGGCGAGTGAGTCGTAGTGCAATGAGCAGTCTTATGAATGACCAATTGAAAGAACAAATCTCCGCATACGTTGATGACGAGTTGTCGACTGACGAGACGGCTCTGCTGTTACGTCAGCTCGCCGCTGACCCGGCGTTACGTGAGCAAGCCAATGCGTACATCGAGCTAGGCCGGCAAATGCGTGGGCAAAGCCAGGGCGCTGTGCCAGACTTGCGTCTCAGCATTTTGCAATCACTTGAGAGCGACACGTCTGCACCGGTCATCGATGATGTGCCGGCAACAGCGTCAGCTGCGCGCTGGTTGCGTCCGGTTGCCGGCGGCGCGATTGCTGCCGTTGTTGCCGTGATTGCGATCAACATGCTGCCTGAAGCACCGTCGAGCGATGTAGCACCAGCCGCCGCGATTGTGCAGACGAATGAGTCGACGCCGGCGAGTGACGCTTTTGAACCTGCCTATGAGTACATTGTGCCCGCGTCGATTACCGATTCCGGTTTGGTCAGCGCCGACCCGGAGTTGGCCGCCTATTTCCTGCGCCACAGTGTCAGTCGACCGTCACTGGCGCCGGGCAGCGGGCGCGCGCGCATGCTGTCTGAGGCGGCCGCCGTCGACGACAACGATGATCAATCGACCGCCGGTGAGGTGAGCGCGCCGTGATGATCCGTGTGCTGACCGTGTGTCTGAGTGTTCTGTCGTCGGGTGTTGTCGCGCAAACCGCGGCAGACCAAACCTCCCCGAACGAGCTGCTACGCGACATCGGTGAAGCGTTGGAGCAGGTGAGTTATCAAGGCACGCTGATTCGTTCGGTTGACGGCAAGATCGATACGATGCACGTGTTGCACAGCAATGACGATGGCGTGATACGAGAGAAACTCGTGTCGATGGACGGTGAAGGCCGCGAAGTGCTGCGCAACGGTGATGAGCTGATTTGCTTGTTACCTCAGCAAAAGGTCAAGTTAATTGACAACAACGTGTCGCCATCCAATGCCTTCGTTCGGTTGCCAATGGTCATTAATGAGCTAGGCAATTTCTACGTCCTTGAGTCCAAAGGGATGGATCGTGTCGCAGGTCGCACTGCACGACGTTTCTTTATTAAACCGCAAGATGCGTTCCGCTATGGGCATCGATTGTGGGTTGACGAAGAAACCCTTTTGCCGTTGCGCATGCAGCTGGTGAGCCGCACGCGCATTATCGAGGAAATCCGCTTTGCGGCGATCACGATTGGTGAGGAGATTCCTGCCTCTTTGTTTGCCAGCGATATCGACAGTAGCGATTTCCGTGTCATACGCGCTGCTGCTTCGATGGAGAAAGACCAACGCAGCACACAAATCTCTCTGGCAGAGGCGCCGGGTGACAGCGACATTGATAACTGGCCGCGCGAGCCATCGCCGGGATTCCGGTTGCGCGCAACCCAGTCGCAAATGGTCACAATCAATGGCCGCACTGCGCAGCGACTGGTTTTTTCCGATGGGTTGGCCACGGTCTCGGTGTTTATTACCACACAACCGGCCGCCGAAAATGACCCCGTCTCGAAAGTGTCGAGAATGGGTGCTGCATCGAGTTATCAGCGCCGCATTGGTGATCAATTGGTCACGTTAGTCGGTGAAGTGCCGATAGAGACCCTTAAATTGTTAGCCGAGCGCACCGAGCAGCAAATCCTGGCGCGACAGCAACAACGCCGTGAGCAGGCACGCTCGATTGAGTGACTGTCAGGTAGCGGATGCGGTGATCGTGCGTGCCGTTAATGGCCACCGCGTTGAGCTACTCAACGCACCGCTCGATTGCCGGGCGTGTGCCAATGGCACCGGTTGCGGTGCTGCATTGCTGTCGGCGCGCCGCCGAAGCACGTTCATTGATTGGCATCAAGGACCGCCGCCGAATCCGGGCGATCGTTTGGTACCAGTGCGCAAGCGTGCTGTGTTGCGGGCTGCGAGCATGGGTTACGGACTGCCGTTAGCGGGTTTTGTAACAGGCGCTTCACTAGGCCATTGGTTCGGAACTGACGCGATAGCGGCGCTAACGGGCTTGATCGGCGGGGTGTTGGCAGTCTTGGTGAGCCGCCGGTTCACGGGTGCGGCGCCCGAGCACTGGCGCGTGCTTGCGGCTGATTCTGTATGAAGCAACTCACGCTCTATTCGCGTCCGGGGTGTCATCTGTGCGAGAACCTTCTGGAGGGCCTGCTGCCAATGATCCGCGGTCAGGCGAGCCTTGAGGAGCGCAACATCGATCTCGATGCTCAGCTGAGGCAACAATTCGACATTCGTGTTCCCGTATTGTGCGCCGGCGATCGCGTGTTGTGCGAAGCCTTCCTGGATGCGCCCAAAATCAGCGCCTGGCTAGCGGAACCCGAGTAATAAGGCACGTTCCGATAGGCATCTGCCGGTATAATCACGGCAGTTATCTCGTCAGCGTTTCTTCGCATGCAAAACATTCGTAATTTTTCGATCATCGCGCACATCGATCATGGCAAATCCACGTTGGCCGATCGGTTTATTCAGCTATGCGGTGGTTTGCAGAAGCGTGAAATGGAGGCTCAAGTGCTCGATTCGATGGATATCGAGCGCGAGCGGGGCATTACGATTAAGGCGCAGAGTGTGACGCTGCACTATGACGCCGAGGATGGCGAGCGCTATCAGCTCAATTTCATTGATACGCCCGGGCATGTCGATTTTTCCTACGAAGTGTCTCGCTCCTTGTCCGCGTGTGAGGGTGCGCTGCTCGTCGTAGACGCGGCGCAGGGTGTAGAAGCACAAAGCGTTGCCAACTGTTATACGGCGATCGATCAAGGGCTCGAAGTCGTGCCTGTCCTGAACAAGATCGATTTACCGGCAGCAGATCCGGATCGCGTGCGGCAGGAAATTGAAGAGATTATCGGGATTGATGCGACGGATGCGACGTGCGTCAGTGCGAAAACCGGATTGGGCATCGAAGCGTTGCTAGAGCGCATTGTCGCCGACGTGCCGCCACCCGACGGCGATCGCGATGGATTGTTGCAGGCGCTCATTATCGACAGCTGGTTCGATAACTATGTAGGCGTCGTGTCGCTCGTGCGTATTGTGAACGGCACGATGCGCAAAGGTGACAAGTTGCGGGTCATGTCAACAGGTAACTCGCATTCTGTCGATCGATTGGGCCGTTTCACGCCAAAAATGACAGACGATACGTTGCTTGATGCCGGTGAAGTCGGATTCGTCATTACCGGCATCAAAGAGATTGAGGGTGCGCCGGTGGGCGACACGCTGACCCATGAGCAAAAGCCGTGCCCAGAGGCGCTAGCCGGTTTTCAGACGATGCAACCGAAAGTCTTTGCCGGCATGTTCCCGATCAGCTCGGACGATTACGAAACGTTTCGCGAAGCGCTGCAAAAACTCAGGCTGAATGATGCTGCGCTGCATTTCGAGCCTGAGTCTTCGGCCGCACTGGGTTTCGGTTTTCGCTGCGGATTTTTGGGCATGTTGCACATGGAGATCGTGCAAGAGCGCCTTGAGCGAGAGTACGAGCTTGAGTTGATCACCACTGCCCCTACCGTTGTTTATGAAGTGGAGACAACGAGTGGTGAGGTAGTCTACGTCGACAACCCGGCCAATCTACCCGAACAGAGCAAGATTGCCGAGCTACGCGAGCCGATCATCAGTGCATCGATTCTGGTGCCCGAAGCGCACGTCGGTAGCGTGATCAAGCTGTGTATCGAAAAACGCGGCGCGCAGACACGCATGCAGTATCTTGGCGGTCAGGTGTCGATCGACTATGACATGCCGATGGCTGAGGTGGTCTTGGACTTTTTCGATCGTCTCAAATCGGTCAGTCGCGGTTTTGCATCGTTCGATTACCAATTCGCACGCTATCAACCGGCGAACCTTGTCCGTCTGGACGTACTGATCAATCGCGACAAGGTGGATGCGCTGTCGATCATCGTGCACCGCGATCGCGCGCAATCACGCGGTCGAGATCTCGTTGAGAAAATGCGCGAGTTGATTCCGCGCCAGATGTTTGATGTTGCCATTCAGGCGGCGATTGGCAACCAAGTGATCTCCAGAAGTACCGTCAAGGCACTTCGCAAGAATGTGACCGCAAAGTGCTACGGCGGTGACATCACTCGCAAGCGTAAACTGCTGGAAAAACAAAAAGCCGGTAAACGGCGGATGAAGCAAGTCGGTTCTGTTGAGATACCGCAAGAAGCGTTTCTTGCCGTATTGAAAGTCGACGGCTAAAGAAAGGGCGCAAGTATGTTTCCTGAATGGGTCAATTTACCGTTGATGTTTGTCTTGTTGACGTTTGGCACCGGCGTGGTCGTCGCGGCAGACAAATTCTATTTCCGCAAGAGACGGACGCCAGCATTGGACGGTGAGATACAGTTGCCGGTCATTGTTGATGTGTCGCAGGCATTTTTTCCGCTGCTGCTGGTGATTCTTGTGTTGCGTTCGTTCGTTTTTGAGCCCTACCGGATCCCGTCGGAGTCGATGTTACCCACGCTGCTGATTGGTGATTTCGTTGTGGTGTCGAAGTCGTCTTACGGTTTGCGTTTGCCGGTCACCAACACCAAGATCTTCGATACGGGCAAACCCAAAAGAGGTGAGGTTGTTGTTTTCCGCAAACCGGGGAGTCCAAACATCAACTTCATCAAGCGCGTGATCGGTATCCCTGGCGATCGCATCAGTTATCGAGATCATGTCTTGACCGTCAATGGTCAACGCACCGTTCTGACGCCAGCAGGTCGGTTCTCGAACGAGCGGAATGATGGTGCGATGTTTGGCGAGCAGTTTGACGACGACGGCCATACCATTTTGGTGCAACGCCCCTACACAGCGCCGTTCGACACCGTCGTGGAAGAGGGGTGCTATTTCATGATGGGCGATAACCGCGACAATAGCAGTGACAGCCGGGTGATCGGCTGTGTCCCCGAAGAAAACCTGGTCGGCCGGGCCACTCGCGTGTGGATGAGTTGGCAATTGTGGGACATGCCTCGCTGGTCGCGGATCGGCGATAAGATACAATGACATCTACAAGCGACAGCTAGAGGTATTGATATGTGGAATGTGAATCAGCGTACAGCAGCGCCGGCAACACGGGCTCAGCAGTCAGGCATGACAACGCTTGGCATCATCATTCTGGTCTGTTTTATCGGGCTGTTTGTCTACGCCGGCCTCCGATTGTTTCCGGTCTTTATGGAAGACAGCAAAATTTCGGCCACGTTTGTGAGCGTTGAAGAAGAGCTCTCCGGCAAGGATGCGTCGAAGCGCGAGATTGCCAACGCGATCTACAAACGCTTCGATGTGGATAGTGTTCGAGTGATCGAATCCAAAGACGTGATCATTACGCGGGTCGACGGCGGCTATGACCTCGAGGCCAATTACCAGAATATCGTCCCGTTCATCGCTAATGTGTCGTTTTCGGTTGATTTCAAACACAAGACGACCATCGTCCGTTGACCGAGCGTGCGCATGCTGCGCGTCGTCGCTTGTTTGATGCGCTTGGTTATCAACTCGACGATGACGGCCTGCTGGCGCAGGCATTCAGCCACAGAAGTGCGAGTGGGCCGAGCAACGAACGTTTGGAGTTTTTGGGAGATGCGGTTTTAGACACCGTTGTCTCCAACGCGTTGTACCGTCAGTTCCCGCGCGCCGACGAAGGTATCCTCAGTCGACTGCGTGCAAGCCTGGTGCGTGATGAAGCGCTGGCAGATATTGCTCGCAGCTTAATGCTCGGAGATTTGATTCGTTTAGGGAGCGGCGAGCTGAAATCGGGCGGTTCGCGTCGCGACTCTATCTTGTCCGATGCACTTGAAGCATTACTGGGCGCTATTTTTCTGCATGGCGGTTATGCAGCAGCAGAGCAAGTGATCCTGACCGTGTTTGATCACCGTCTTGAGAGCCTTGTGATCGCTGACGCCGAAAAAGACGCCAAGACGGCGCTGCAAGAATGGTTGCAAGCGCGGGCTCTGTCGCTACCTACCTATGAACTGATGGATGCCGAGGGGCCCGATCATGCACGTGTGTTTACCGTAAGCTGTACCATCATGGAGCCGGCGCATAGCGCCGAGGCGCAAGCAGGCAGTCGCCGAGTCGCAGAGCAAAAGGCGGCAAGACGGGTTTTGGATGTATTGATGGCAAAAGACGTTGAGTGATTTTAGAGACGCAGATGGCTATCGCTGTGGGTTTGTCGCTGTCGTCGGCCGTCCGAACGTTGGCAAGTCGACGCTCATCAATCACTTTGTGGGTCACAAGGTGAGCATTGTCAGTCCGCGGCCGCAAACGACGCGACATCGCATTCTAGGCGTGCAGACAGACACAGCTGTTCAAATCGTCTACATCGATACGCCCGGCCTGCATGTCGGGCAGAAAAAAGCGATCAACCGCGTTATGAATCGTACGGCACTGAGCGCATTGGGCGACGCAGATGCGATTTTGTGGCTGGTTGAAGCCGGGCAATGGACAACGCTCGATGACAATGTTGCCCAGCGTTTGGTGGATTGCACACAACCCGTAATTGCCGTTGTTAACAAGGTCGATTTGGTGCGCGACAAGCGCAAGCTATTGCCATTTTTGGAGAGCGTAAGCGGTCAGCGTGAGTTCCACAGCGTCATCCCCGTCTCGGCCTTACAAGGTGATCAGACGGCACGCTTGCGCGATACGGTTGCTGAGTTAATGCCATTGTCTCCTGCGATGTTTCCGGACGAGATGTTGACCGACCGCAGCGACGCCTTCCGCTATTCCGAGATCGTTCGTGAAAAGCTCACGTTACGACTCCACCAGGAATTGCCTTACGGACTCACTGTGCAGACAGAGCGCGTCAGTGATGAAGGCGATCAACTCGTGATTCACGCCACGATTTTCGTTGAGCGCGATTCGCAAAAGGGCATCGTCGTCGGTAAAGGCGGCCAGTCGTTGAAAGCGATTGGCAGCGCCGCAAGACGTGATCTCAATCGTCTCACGGGTCGTCGTGTGCACCTTGAATTGTGGGTCAAAGTGAAGAATAACTGGGCCGACAGTGAACAGGACTTGCAACGTCTTGGTTTTGACTTCGATCAGTAGACGGTAGCGACGCCGCGCCATGAGTCATCGCATCAAACTCCAGCCAGGCTGGGTGCTGCATCGCAGGGATTTTCGTGACTCCAGCCAGATCGTTGATGTGCTTACGCCCGAACAGGGTCGCCTGTCGATGGTGGCGCGCGGCATCAAACGTCCGAAAAGTCGTCATCGCGGCTTGCTGCAGCCGTTCAGCCCGCTATTGCTGTCATGGTCCGGTTCTCGTGATCTTGTCACGATGACTGACGTCGAGCGCGGCGTCGGGCCGGTGCTTGCCCTTAGCGGCGAACATTTACTGTCGGGCTTTTACGTCAATGAGTTGATGTTGCGTCTGACGCATCGCCACGACCCGCAGCCCGAGCTGTTTTCGCTATATAGCGAGACAGTTGAGTCGCTAGCCGCACATGGCGACGCTGCGACGGCGTTGCGTGATTTTGAGTTCAAATTGCTTAGCGTGCTGGGTTTCGGACTGAATCTGACGCGCGATGCAGCTACTGGCGCAGCTGTTGAACACGATGCGCAATATACATTTGCGATTGATCAAGGACCCAGTCGCTGCGATGTGGCAGCTCTTGGCGAGCCTACCGTGAGTGGAGCGGCGTTATTGGCGATGGCATCGCGCGACTGGAGTCGGGCCGAAACTCGCCGAGAAGCTCGGCTTATCACGACGCGCGCGATAGACTGGCACCTTGACGGAAAACCACTTCAGAGTCGGCGGGTATTGCGACACTTGCGACGTACGACGGCGACGACACAGCAGGCAGAAGAATGACAGATACCATTGATTTGGGCGTAAACGTTGATCATGTGGCAACGCTGCGTCAGGCGCGCGGCGAACGTTATCCTGACCCGGTTGCAGCGGCGCTCATCGCCGAGCGCAACGGCGCCGATTCAATCACAGTGCATTTGCGCGAAGATGCCAGACATATCCAAGCGCATGACGTAGAGCGTTTGCAAGCGTGCACGCAGACGCGCGTTAATCTCGAGATGGCGGTCGCGGACGACATGTTGGCGTTCGCCGGAAGGATCCAACCCGCGGATTGCTGTTTGGTGCCGGAGCGGCGCGAAGAGCTCACTACCGAAGGTGGGCTTGACGTTGCGGGGAACGCTGAAAGGGTCAAAGGCGCGGTCGCTGAGCTGGCAGATAGTGGCATTCGCACATCGTTGTTTATCGACCCGGATGAGCACCAGATCGAGGCGTCGCGGGTTGCAGGCGCACCGGTGATTGAGCTGCACACGGGTGCCTATGCAATGGCGCGCGGTAGCGACATAGCGATTGAGCTCGAACGTATTCAAAAAGCCGCCGTTTTCGCTCATTCGATCGGTTTGCGCGTGCACGCAGGGCACGGGCTTCATTATCACAATGTGCAGGCTGTCGCCGCTATCGCTCACATCGTCGAGCTCAATATTGGTCATTCGTTGGTCGCACGCAGCGTGTTCGACGGTATCGCTGCGGCAACCGCTGAAATGAAGCGCTTGATGGTGGAAGCACGCAGATGATCTATGGCATTGGCACCGACTTGTGCGAGATTTCGCGCATTGCCGCGTCGTATGAGCGCTTCGGAGATCACTTGTTACGACGAATACTGTTGGATGATGAGCGCGCGCTGTTTGAGCGCAGCAAACATCCGATTCGTTTTCTTGCGATGCGATTTGCGGCTAAAGAGGCGTGCGTGAAAGCCATGGGGACCGGTTTTGCCAATGGCATGTGGGTCCGCGATGTGGGCTATGTCAGCGATCCACTGGGCAAGCCTATTGTGATTTTCAGCGAACGCGGCCGTGCGAAGTGCGCCGAGCTTGGTATCTCGGAAGGTCATGTCAGCCTGACCGATGAGGCAGGGCTCGTTGTGGCAATGGCCGTCATGATGCGCAGCGCGTAGCGACGAGGAGCGGACATGCATTGCATGGTATTTGATATAGAGACAGTGCCCGATGTAGCGCACGGGCGACGTCTGCTGGGTTTGCCGGACACGCTGGATGATGCCGGCGCCTATGCTGCCATGGTGAGTCATCGTGAGGCTAAATCCGGTACCGATTTCATGCCACTGCATCTGCACAAGATTGTCGCGATCTCGGTGACGCTGCGCAGCGCCAATGACTTTCGCGTGTGGTCGCTAGGCGATCCGGCGTCCGATGAGAAAGAGCTGATTCAGCGTTTCTTTGACGGCATCGAGCGTTACGTGCCTGACATTATCTCGTGGAACGGCAGTGGCTTTGATCTGCCCGTGTTGCACTACCGTAGCCTGCTGCACGGTGTCAGTGCGCCTGTGTATTGGGATAACGGCGACGACAATCGTGAGTTCAAATTCAATAACTATCAAAACCGGTTTCATTGGCGGCATATCGACTTGATGGATGTGCTGGCCGGGTTCCAGGGGCGCGGCAAAGCGCCGCTCGATGATATTGCCGTCATGCTTGGGCTCCCAGGTAAGTTAGG
>JBCBZK010000074.1:0-16418 GCA_039815365.1 Pseudomonadota bacterium
CAACCACTTGCGCGTCGACATTCCGCTGGGCTTGTACGTCCAACGATGGCGACTCTAGCGGGCCACTAAAACGCAATTGTCCACGTGTGACGTCGAGCGATTGTCCATAAGCACGATACGTTGCGTCTGACAATTGTAACGTGCCATAGCCTGATAACCCGGATGTAGGGCGTTGCTGCAACCGCAGCGCACCGCCGACAGTCGCTGCGAGTCCGAATCCTTCTAGTCGCGTGTTTTTCCCCAAATCGACGTCCAGATCGATCGATAGTTTGGATGCCGTTGCGTTTTGGTCACCTGCCTGTTGGATATCAGGCGACAGCGCCACTGACCCTTCCGGAAGCTCGACAAGCGTGACCGCAGACTCTACAAAATTGACGTCACCCTTGATCGATGTCGCCGATGGCGACCAATCCAACTCGATCTGAGCGCTCGCCGTCGCAGCAATGTCAGGCAGCTTCAGGACCGTCGCGTCGCGCATGTCTATCGTTGCGTTTACTTGCGTATCAACGCTCTTGCCGAACAGCGCGCTACCGTCAATTGCAAGCGTCCCTGTCTCTGTCGCGGCACTCGCCGACCATACAACGCGCTCAGGCGATTGCGATTGCGCACTCAATGTGACATCGCGGTAGCGAACGCCCGTCGGTAACAGCTCAAAGTCACCATCGGAGAGATCGATCCGCATATCCAATGAGGGCGCACTTAGCGCGCCACTCGTCTGCACGGTCACCTGCGCCGCACCTTCGCCGAAACGTGCAAGATCCTGAAAGGCATTCAATGACTGAAGATCATCAACATCGACAGCGATGTTGCCTCCAACCGTCGCCTTACTGGCGCAACACGAAGACACGGTGACGCTACCGGCGACTTTCAGTCGATCCTCAAGCCGAATGTCCGGTGTCACAACCAAGCGGTCGTTTCGAAGAACAGCTTGCACATCAAACGCGGTGAATGCCGTCGCCGTCTGAGCATTGCTGCGACGCTCGATCACACTCGCTTCGTCCAGCGCGATACGTAGCGCCGCAGCTGGGCTTTGCAGTGTTCCTGTAATGTCACCTTGCAGTTGCAGCAATCCGTCGAGCGATACGGCTGACGTTTGTCCGTAGCGCAACCGTTGATTTTTGACAGACACGCTCGCATCGATCTGCTGTGCATCAAAGCCACCGTCGAAGCACCATAGTCCACTCTCTCTAGTGCGTTCGTCGCCGATAGCACTCGACAAACACAGTTCATCGATGTTGGTGCCCGATGTGGAGAGCAACACTGGTGTCGGCGCGGTCATCGTGAGTTGCTCTAACGCTATGGCCGGCAACGCGCCCTCGATGTTCACCATCAACCTGTCAACCGTGCCTTGCCAGCGATCGCGATCAATGCCGCCGCGCGCAGCAATCTCGATGCCACCGATCGTTGCGGCTTGAGTAGATAGCGTTAGCGCATGATCAAGCCGGGATCCTTGCACCGACGCGCGAACGTCCTGCACAACAGTCTCACGAACCCGCAGCTGTTCAGATTCAATGAACACAGAGACGTCAGGGTCTTGCCAATCGCCATCAATGTTACCCGCAAGCACGACAGACCCCACCACATCCGGACGATAACGCGACATATCAGCAACTGTCACGGCTACGTCTGCCGTTACTGACTCGCCATCCACAATAGACCATTCGGCTTGTATCCGATCGGCGCCAACAGTCAACGTCAGGTCGCCCTGCGCATCCGCGAAGCTGCGACTAACAAGCGTCCCTTCGCCCTTGATTGGCTGGTCGGACAGCGTCCCGCTCACGTCAGAGAGCGCGCCGGTCAATGCACCTGAGGCGGCATCCTTCGAGCGCAACGTTACGTTGGCACTGATTTCGCCATCCAACGGCGTGAATACCGGCAACTGCAAAGCGTCAACGGTGGCGCCAAGATCAACGTCAAGTGTCTCAGACCACGACAGGCTACCGTCAACGGATGCGACGCCCGTGCGGTCATCGCCAACGCGCATGCGCAACACGGATATACCCTCGGATGACCCAGTGGCCGACGCGCGGAAGGGCACCTCATTGATGAACGATGTATCGCTCGTCCCCGCAGACTCGATCTGCCACGCTTGCGGCGTACCATCCAGTCGTAGCACCCATTCGCGAACACCAAATTGACGCGTCAGACCCGAAAGATCGATCGCCGCGCCGCGTGTCACCAGCGACACCTCGGGCAATTCATTGGCGAGCGCGATGAGCGTTCCGGTGGTCTGCAATTCGTAAGGTGATGCAAGCTCATGAGTGAGCTGCAATCCAGAGCGTGAGCCGGTCACCGTGAGCACACCTGCAGCGTCAATGTCGTCGCCTAGCGCCGCAGACCAACGTAGCGCTGCATCGACTTCCGATTGCGCATCCAGCGTCGCTGCGAGCCGACCGGAAACATCGGCTTGCGGTGTCAGCAGACGCAGCGCCGTGATATCAATGGTGTGTCGACGCACACCAACAGTTGCGCTCAAGGATGTCAGCAATTCCACGGACTGCCCCGCACGATGATGGGCGACCGCACCGATGCGGAGATCAGCGATCTGCACGGTGACGGGCACATCGACCGTCGGTGTCGCGGGTAACTCGAATGTGGGCTGCGCTTCGGGTTTTGGCGATGTTGTGTCGTAGATGTCAACACCGCCAACATGTAGTGACGTCACATCAATGTCGGTTGGAGCGAATATCACCGAGGGTTCTATTTCAACGTAAACCGATGTGATCACAACATCGCCATTCGGTTGCCCGATACGAATCTCGTCAATCGTCACGCCACTAAGAAATGTCCCAGACATTTCGCCGACTTGAATGTTGCTCGGCGCATAGCGCGTCGCGACCGTTTGCGCCAGAGATGTACCGACCGGTGTTGCCAAGAGAATGCCAAGCAGAATCACGACGAGGATCAGCAAGATTAAAACGCCGGTCGCGATCCGCCGTAACCACACGTGTCGCGTCACAGGTCCGCTCCGAAACGCACGTGCAAACGCGGTGAGCCAGACTCACTGACGGGCTGACCGACATACAGTCGCAATGGTCCGACCGGCGAGCGCCAAACAAAGCCAACACCGGCCCCGCGTTTGAGCTGAACGAAACTACCGTCGAATGCGTTGCCGGCATCAATGAAAGCCGCTATTGCGAATTGCGATGTAATGGCATGCTCGTACTCGGCACTGATCGCTAGCAATCTGCTGCCACCAATCACGACGCCGCCGCTATCGACGGGTCCCAAACTTTCGAATGCGTAACCGCGCACGCTATCGTCACCGCCGGAAAAAAACCGGATTTCAGGTGGCAGTTCGCTGATCTCATCACGCCACGTAATGCCGGCTTCAGCACGTAATGAGAAACGATGTCGCTGACCAACAGGCCACACGCGTTTGTGGCGCGCATAAAGCTGGACGAAGCTCGTCGATGACAACACGTCTTCACTGGCGAGCCGCACATTAATGTCAGTCGCGCTGCCACGACGCGGATTGGTCTGATTATCGGCGACACGACGATTCGCTGAAACGACAGGCATGAGCAACGTCGCGGTATCCTCGACGTCTGAAACGATAAACTCCGTACGGCCAAGCCGCACCCCATAACTCAACAGCCAATCCTTCGGCAACGCTCTGGTCCGCTCTACTCCGAGTCTTGCCGCGGTGCTTTGCGATGTTTGCGTGTCTTCCCGCTCGATCAACAGTTCATACGTTTGCCACTCCAATAGCGGATTCGCTAAAGGACGACGGTAGCGTGCCGACACCTGACTCAATACCTGCGAGTGTTGCACGTCCGCGCTGAATTGATGCCCTCGGGAATTTACGCGCCGGTTTCGATAGCCGCCGCTCACTCGCGGACCACGGTCCGACGTCACCCCTACTCCGGCGAAGTACCCAAGCTTGGGGACTGCCGTCAGCTCAATAGAAACATCAATCACACCATCACGAGCATGCTCGTAATCCGCAATCACACTCGCCGCTGAAAACAAATCACTACTCGCCAGCGCTTGCTGCTGACGGGCCAATGCGACACTGTCGAAGTACTGATCGGATGCCAAGGTGACAAAACGCGATAACAACGCAGCATCGTAAATCTCATTGGCCACAGACACGCCGCCAATCCTGTAGCGCTCTCCACTATTAATCAGTAGCTCAAGGGTTGCCTTTTGCCCTGCTTCGTCGACCGTCACTGCCGCACGTTCGACGGCATAGTCGAGAAACCCGCGAGCCGACAGCGTCTGCAATAACCGCTTTTTGTATTCGCTGTAGCGTCCATGATGGACGACGTCGCCTTGAGACGGTCGCGCCTGAGTGACAGCAAGCAACTCAGGGTCCGTCTGCGCCGGTCCGTTTACGGATACCGAGATTGCCTCGTAGCGTGCCTGCTCACCCGGCGTGATATCCAACACAGCCTGCCAACAGTCCTCGTTGAACAACAGCGTTTTGCGAATCTGCGGTGTGTAGTACCCAAGCGCACGCAGCGCTCTGCCCACGCCTTTGTCGATATCCTGAAACCGTCGCTTTATCTGCCAAGCAGGCACATTGCAGTCAAGCGAATCCATCGTGACATAGGCCAGCACGTTTCGCCGTGCATCGTCGTCAAGCCCTTCGATGACAAGCGTCGCACGCACGTGCGCAGGCATGCACAACAAGCAAAAGGCCAATAAGCACGGGGCTGTCAAAAAAACACGCATAACACCGGACTGTGACCATCCGTGAATGCGGTTGTTCGCCGTTTGTCCGTTAGCGATAGGCAGGTGTTCGCTGATCCTGAAGGTTCAGGTAGCGATCCCGAAGCAGCGTCTGGCGGTTCTCAAGCGAAACACGAACGCCATTAATGAAAACGACGTCAGCAAAACTCGTCACCTCCAACGGATCGCCATCCCAGACCACAATATCAGCTGCCATGCCGCTTGCAAGACTGCCAAACCGGTCGCCGAGACCGAGGATTTCGGCAGGTGTTGATGTAATCGCACGCAAACCTTCAATCCACGGCAAACCTTGCGCTACCGCATTGCCTGCGAGCTGCGTCAGATTGCGAAGGTTATGCGTATCGCCATCAGCGATCACCAGACGAACACCAGCATCTTGCAGAACACGCGCGTTCTCCATGGTCGATGAGAGCGAATCGAAACTGCCAGGAAGATTCTCTGCCGGTGAGATGATCACCGCTATGTTGCTCGCGGCAAGTCGATCTGCAACCTGCCACGCCTCCGCGCCACCAACAACAATGACACGCAGCCCAAAGCGATCCGCAAGATCAATCGCGACGCGAATATCGCTGGCACGATCGACACTGAGATAGACGGGCACATCACCTCGAGTGACCCCTTGCAACGCTTCGAGATCTTCGCGCCCGATGCTGTATTCGCGGCGAGCGCCGGCATCATAGGCATCACTGAAATTCGCGTAGTCAATCGCATCTTGTAACGCAGTCGTCAGACGCAGCAACGCTGCTGCGCGCGAACCCGTTGAGGCCGCAGCGCCCGACTGCCCGAGATGGGCAACCATCGCAATACCGCGAGCGACCAGAAAATCATCCGAATCGCCAAGATGCACGACGGCAGCTTGCCCGGAAATTACACCGCCACCCGGCATGCCGTCATCAGGCCACGCGCGATTGGGCAAGACGACCGCGCGAGTCACACCATCTGCGCGGTTGATATCGATCAACGTCGACGCAGGATTGTAAGCATCTGCGATATCAAATGCCGCACCAAACTGATCGCCACGTTGAGATGAATCGACCGTACTGTCTTCGGCAGAAACCTCGACCAAACCCAACGCTGAGTGCGCCGCAAAGATACCAGGCGTTACCACCTTGCCTTGCGCCTCGACGACGGTTGCGCCATCGGGCACTACGCGCCCCTTCTGCACACTCAGGATTTCTCCATCTTCGATCAACACAGTCGCATTTTGTAGCGTGCCTTGATCGCTCAGCGTGTGCACGGTGCCGCCAACCACAGCAACAACCTCTGCGTAGGCAGGTGCCGCTGTGGCAAGCATCAAGAACAGTGTCCATAGAAAAGCTCTGTTCATTGTGCTACTCCTGGTTGGCGAACGGTGCCCAATGCAAAGTCCGTTACCGGCTGCTTGCTGGCATCAGTGCGATCGTATGCGTGCACACCATCGATGAAGACATGTTGCGCGGTGCTATAGACGCTGAACGGCGAGCGATCCCAGACGACAACATCTGCCATCTTGCCGCGCTCGAGTGATCCCGTCTGATCAGCAATGCCAAGCGCTTTTGCTGCGTTTGAAGTAATCCATGCTAGCGCGTCGGCGTCAGAAATTTCCAGCCCGGCTCGCCGACCCGCGGCGAGCGCCTTGGCCGCCTCCTGGTTCAGGCGTTGAATACCGATATCAGAATCAGAATGAACAATCGCGCAGGCGTTCGCTGCATGCACCATGGGCACGTTCTCTCGCACACCGTCGTAGGCTTCCATTTTGAACCCCCACCAATCGGCCCACATCGCCGCGCAGACGCCTTTGTCGGCCAAAAGATCGGCAACCTTGTACGCCTCTGACGCGTGATGGAACGCCGTGATCTGATAGTCGAACTCGTCAGCTATCGCCAACATGGTCGCTATCTCATCAGCCCGGTAACAGTGGTTGTGCACCAGGATGTCGCCGTTGAGTACGCCCGCGAGCGTTTCGAGTTCCAGATCACGATCCGGCGCCTCACCGTTGCCATCACGAGCCGCATTCAGTTTGTCGCGGTATTCGCTCGCGGCAATCCAGGCCGTACGATAACCCGCCACATTGCCCATCCGTGTTGATGGTGCCCCCCCGCGACTGCCGTAGACACGCTTCGGGTTTTCGCCGCAGGCCATTTTAAGACCGTAAGGTGCGCCTGGAAACTTCATGCCGCGCACAGTCGTTGAAAACACATTCTTAACGGTGACAGTCCGACCGCCGAACAAGTTTGCTGAGCCCGGCAGAATTTGCATTGTCGTGATACCGCCGGCCAGCGCCGTCGAAAATCCCGGGTCTTGCGGCCAGACACTGTGCTCCGCCCAGACTTCAGCCGTATTCGGCGCACTCATCTCATTGCCATCCGAATGTGCGGCGACGGAAGGCGATGCGTAGACGCCGAGATGCGAATGCACGTCAATGATGCCTGGTGTGACGAATTTGCCACTCGCATCAATCACGGTGCCGTCCCGCGGATCTGCTAACTTGCGACCAATACGATCGATCTTGCCATCGGCAAGCAACACATCGGTGTTCTCCAATCTCTCACCGGTCCCGGTTAGCACTGTCGCGTTGCGAATCAGCACAGGCTTGGCGGGCGGCGCGGAATACGAACTCGAAAATGCATCCCCTGGCGCAGCGGATCGAGGGTCATCGCCACAGGCACATAGCGCTGTCGCAAGAAAGATCGGCAAGATCTGACGTAAGTGCATAGTCATCGACACCTTGTTGGCCAGTCAGCGGGACCCGCTACCGACGTTAAACCTGCGTGAATTATTTCACATCCGGCGCCGAGTTGACCATGAAAGTCGCTTCGGTCTCAGTCACGATGACGCCATCCGATTTGCGCATGGCAACGCCGGACAGCGTGACATGTCGGCGGCGACGCGAGAGCATTCGCCCTTCCAGACGCAGCGTTTCCCCGATGCGTGCCGGCTGCCGATAGCGCACTGTCGCTTTGGCGGTGAACCCCGCTTCGCCTTGCAAGTGCAGCCAATTCGCCATGACATCATCCAACGCAGCGAACAACAGCCCGCCATGGACGACGTCGTCGAAACCGACGTGATAGTCGCTCGGTGTAAACAGGCCAACGCACACATCGTCCTGCATCGAGAACCGTATTTTCAGGCCAATCGGATTGTCGGGACTACAGGCAAAACAATTCGCACCACCCGTAGCTTCGTTCACGGCGCAACCACCGTATCGATCAACAACGCCAATGGCGCAGCCAACCCGTTTGCATCGACCGAAATCGTGCCAATGTAATCACCCGGGCCGCCCAGCGGGTCACCATTCATAGACACGCGCGCGGTGATGTCATAGCGTTCCGCGGAGCTCAGATTGCGCCCTGGCAGCATGGCATCACTATCGCTAAGCGTTACCGTCAGCGGCAATGCGTCTGGCGCACGTTGCACCGCGGCAAGCGGTGGTCCGGGCGAGACCGGGTTACGCACTGAAATAAACACCCGCGCCGTCTGAGGCAGCGATTCACTGAATCCGTCAACCAATGCAACGTTCAACGTCAATGAGCGCCCTGCTTCGGCGTCTGGCGTCGCTCGATTCGCCATTGCTCGCAATGCAATGATGCGTTCCCGTAAAATCGCGGATATTTCATCCGGGGCGCCTTGCGCTAACAGTCGCTCCCACGCATCGGCAGCACGCGCGTGCTCACCACGACTGGCATAAGCAAGCCCGCCGTACCACATTGCTTTCGGGATATCCGGTGCCATTTCATAGGCGCCGATAAACAGCACGATAGCCTCATTCGGCAGACGTTGCACATCGCCGTAAGACAACGACTCTCCCATCATGACCATGAGCTCCGGGTCGGGAAATTCGCTGAGTTGCATGGCCCGACGCAAGGCCGCTTCAGCCGCCTCATACTGTTCAAGCCTCAGCCGCACGCTACCTAACAACCGCCACGACGCAAAATCATCAGGCTGCTCCTCGAGTTCCGCCGCCAACGTATCCGCCATCGCGCTGGCCGCCTCCGCGTTCAACGGCTTGTCCGCATTATCAGGCTCAGTGAGCGCCAAATAAGCAGCGCTGCGTGGCTCAAAGTTACTTGCTAACGGATACAACGCAACGCTCGCACCTATCAGCGCAACGAGCACAACGCCTGCCAGCCCGTAGCGGCCCGCTCGCAGCAGTGGCCAGCTACAGAATAAGAAACCGATCAGCAACATCAGTGCAGCCGTCGCGATAAACGTCACCGTCATTCTCCGTCTACGCTCACGTCGAATTTACCGCGCGCTGCGACAGTTCGATAGAAAGCGACACCACCGATTACCATGAGGATGAGCGGCGAAAACCACAACAGGGCTGTCTTGGCACTCAGCGGTGGTTTGTAGAGCGCGAAGTCGCCATAGCGCTGCTGCAAAAAGGCGTAAATTTCACGATCCGTCGCGCCGGCCTTCATTTGCTCTCGAATCACAGCGCGCAGATCATTCGCGAGTGGTGCATTCGAATCCTTGATCGTCTGGTTCTGACACGTGATGCAACGCACCTCTGCAATGAGACGCTGATAGCGCGCCTGCATCTTGTCGTCATCGAATGCACGATCTGTATCTATCGCAAACACGGAAGCTGACGTAGTAACCAACGCGAGTGCGATCACGCTTAACCACCAATACCGACTCATTGTGATACCGCTCGATCCAACGCCGCTAAGCGCGGCACAAAGTCCGCAAGCCAGACATCCGGGGACAACGGGCCAATATGCTTGTGCACAATCGTACCGTTGCCGTCGACCAGAAACGTCTCCGGCGCGCCATACACGCCAAAATCAATCGCCACTCTGCCGTCAATATCATGCCCGCTGGCAACGTAAGGATTACCAAACTGACGCAGCCAGCCACGCGCATCCTCTCGCGCGTCATTCCAATTCAAGCCATAAATGTCGATGACGTCGTTACGCGAGAGCTGCATCAGAAAATCGTGTTCCACGCGGCAGTTGTAACACCAGCTGCCCCAAACGTTGAGCAGCGTCGGACGACCGGCTAACGCCGTGTGATCCACCGGCACCGGCTCATCGTCAAGGCTCTGCATTGAAAACGCCGGTAGCTGTTGATCGAGCAGCGGCGATGGGATCAGCGTCGGGTCTTTTTGCAACCCGATGACAAAAAATGCCGCGAGCGCCACAAAAATACCTAACGGCACTAAAAAACGCACCATCAGGCAGTCCCCGGCGCCGCAGTTTCGGCGCGCTTGGTCGACTCAGCTCCAGTGACGCGTGTTTTGGCGGCACTGGCAACACGGTAACGACGGTCAGACAGCGCTAATAGTCCACCCAGTGCCATGACAATCGTGCCAAGCCAGATCAAGCGAATGAGTGGCTTGTATTGGAGTCGAACGGACCATGCATCGTTACCTAATGGGTCACCTAGAGCGACAAAAACATCGCGGGCGATCCTGCCGTCGATGCCGGCTTCCGTCATCAAGCTTTCCTGACGTTGGTAGCGACGTTTTTCTGGGAA
This sequence comes from Pseudomonadota bacterium, assembly GCA_039815365.1. Classification (GTDB taxonomy): domain Bacteria; phylum Pseudomonadota; class Gammaproteobacteria; order Steroidobacterales; family Woeseiaceae; genus CALBPI01. The sequence goes on from JBCBZK010000074.1 coordinate 10,153, forward strand.
CAGTGTTGCTACCGGCTTGCCGTCTTTCGTGACATCGACAACGCCTTTCAAAAACGCATAGTTTGGCCCCTGACCCTCTTCCAGCGAACGCAACTCAAAGGTATAGCCCGCCGCCGTTACAGGCTGGCCCGCGCTGATGGAACGATCCGCCTCGACACCGAATGACGAGACAACCGTCGCACCTAGCGTAAACAAACCCACACCAAAATGAGCCAGATGCATGCCCACCGCACTGCGCGTCAACGCGGTGCCGCCGCGCACTAGTTTCAGCGGCGCGCCGATTGATGCCAGCATGATCCAAATCGCCGCGATAATACCAAGCGCAGTCATGACATTGTTGCTACCAAAGACTGCGAACGGCACCACAATACCGGCGACCAGGGACACTGCGATCAACCAGCGGAACTGCCGCAGCACATAGGCAAGATTGCCGGTGCGCCAGGTGGTATGCATACCGACACCAATTAAAAACGCCAGCGGCAACATCGGAATGATGAACACCAGCTCAAAAACGTCTTTGCCGACCGACACCTTGCCAAGATCGAGCGCCTCGACGAACAACGGATACAGCGTGCCGATCAGAATCAAACTGGCGGCGATCACCAGCAATACGTTATTCAGTAGCAAGAACGTCTCGCGTGACGTTGCCTCAAACCCCGCCTGTGTATCTAACGATGGCGCACGCCATGCGTACAGCGCGAGCGCAATTCCGATCACGACTAAAAGGAAAGCTAGAATAAAGTAACCGCGCGCCGGATCGCTCGCGAACGCATGCACGGATACAAGGATGCCGGAGCGCACCAGGAACGTGCCGAGCAGACTCAACGAGAACGCCATAATGGCGAGCAGCAGCGTCCAGCTTTTGAAGAGTCCGCGCGACTCTGTTACCGCCAGAGAATGGAACAATGCCGTGGCAGCGAGCCATGGCATGAAGGACGCATTTTCAACGGGGTCCCAGAACCACCAGCCGCCCCAGCCAAGCTCGTAATAGGCCCACCAACTGCCGAGCGAAATGCCTAACGTCAAAAACACCCACGCGGCGGTGGTCCACGGTCGCGTCCAACGTGCCCACTGTCGATCCAGTTTGCCCGACAGCATTGCCGCAATCGCAAAGGCGAACGCGACGGACAGCCCAACATATCCGACATATAACATCGGTGGATGAATAATCAGCGCCGGGTCTTGCAATAGCGGATTCAGATCGACGCCGTCGGATGCTGCCGGTTGCAGTCTCAAAAATGGATTGGATGTAAACAGCGTAAACAACAATGTGCCGACGCTGAGCAAGCCCAACACGCCAAGCACGCGCGCAGAAATATCGAGGGGCAACGAGCGCGATCGCAGCGCAACAGCACTCGTCCAAACCGCAAGGATCAAAATCCACAACAACATGGAGCCTTCATGCGCACCCCATACGGCTGCGACACGGAACATGACGGGTAACTGGCTATTGGAGTTCGTGGCGACGTACTGCAACGAAAAATCGCTCGTCACAAACGCATTGACGAGAATTAAAAAGGCGATCAACACAAAACCAAACTGCGCCAGCGCGGCGGGCTTGGCGAGCGACATCATCGCTGTGTCGCCGCGGTGCGCCCCAATCAAGGGTAACGTGCCCTGCAGCGCTGCAAGCGCCAAAGCAATGATGAGGGCAATTTGTCCAAGCTCAGGAATCATGACTATTCACCTGGCTCGTAGCCTTGCCTTGCCAATGAGTCTGCAACTTCCGGTGGCATGTAATTCTCGTCATGTTTCGCCAATACCTCTTCGGCAACAAACACGCCTGCATCGTTAATGCGGCCGTTCGCGATAATGCCCTGACCATCGCGAAACAAATCCGGCAACACGCCGGTGTAGAGCACGTCCAGCGTATTCGCAGTATCTGTTAGCGTGAATGCCAAGGTCAGGCTGCCTGGCTCACGTTTTAAGCTGCCAACCTCGACCAATCCGCCCACGCGAATCGAACGATCCGTCGGCGCGGCGCCTGCGGCAATCTCGTCCAATTCGTAGTAAAAACCCGTGCCCTCTTTGAATGCACCAATCGTAAACGCTGAGACGACGGCGATACCCGCAATCAACAATCCGACGGACAACATACGTTGCTGTTTCGGTGTCATGTCACAACCTCTCTGACAACACTCGCCGGCGCGGCGTCCGGCGCTGTATTTTGACGACGCAAACGTTGCAAAGTTGCCTGGTGTTTGCGCACTGCAAACCACCAGTTTGCGATCAGCACGGCAAACGTGAGACCGAACGATCCCCATACATACGTCGCATACCCGCTCATGGCGAAAAATTCATGCATGGCGTTCTACCTTTTGGCTGCCCGCAGCAGAGTCATTGACAAGTCTGCGTACCCAACGGGCGTTACGCTCGCGCATCAGCACTTCGCTGCGCAGCCTCGAAAACAGCAACGCACCGAAGAACAATGAAAACGATACGATATTGATCAGCAACGGCGTGAGCATACTTGCCGGCATCACGGCATCGTCATTCATGACCGTTTGTCCCTGGTGCAAAGAGCTCCACCATTCCACTGAGTAATGAATCAGCACGACGTTCACGACACCAACAATGGCTAACACCGCACCGGCGCGGTCGGCACGGTTGCGATCTTCAATCGACGAACGCAATGCCATGTAGCCGAGATACATAAACAGAAGCAACAGCTCCGTCATCATTCTCGGATCACTCCACTCCCACCAGGTACCCCACATCGGTTTGCCCCAGAGCGACCCTGTCGCCAAAGCAAGAAACGTAAACGAGGCACCGATCGGCGCGGCAGATACTGCAACGGCGTGGGCAAGTTTCATTCGCCACACCAGACCAATCACCGACGCGATCGCCATGACCACATACGCCAACATGGATAGATAAGCAGACGGCACATGCACGTAAATAATGCGGAACGCGTCTTTTTGTTGATAGTCGACGGGTGCACGCACCAGCCCGCCATAGGTACCCACGACGAGACCTACAACGGCAAGACCGAACAGCCACGGCATCCATTGCCCCGCAAGACGGTACACATGCTGTGGGGACGCGAATTGATGAAACCATTTCCACATAGATTCTTGTTCCGATGAAGCCGTCAGGCGGCAATCATTCCAAACTGATTCTGAGCGCCATTGCCGTTGCCAGCGGTGTCAGTATCACCGCCAATACGGCCGTCGCCGATAACAAATACAAAGGCCCTGCCACAGGCTCTGATCGCGCTGCCAGCAAGACCGCTCTCGTACCGAAAATGATAACTGGAACCATCATCGGTAACACCAACAACGCAATCAACGCACTGGCTCTTTGTACACCCACTGTCAAAGCAGCCGCGACGCTACCCAAAGCGCACAAAGTGTAGCTACCTAGCGACAGTGCCAGTAGTAATGCCGGTAGCGCCTGCGCAGGCAATGCATACGTTTGCGATATCGCCGCAGAAACTAGCACAAGAGGCAAGCCTGCAACTAACCACAAGCCCACAGTTTTTGCGATGCACAGTGCAACTAACGACTGACCACTCAGCACGTAGTGTTCCAGCGTGCCGTCTTCATAGTCCTGACCGAACAATGCATTGAGCGGCAGCAGCGCCGCTAGCAGCGCGGCAACCCAAATGACGCCTGGCCCGATTAGTTGCAGCACGGCTTTATCCGGACTGATCGCCAATGGGAACAATGTGGCAACAACGGCAAAGAAAAACAGCGGATTGATGGCATCGGCGAGTCTGCGCAAAGCGATCTTCATTTCGCGTCGCAACATAGCGACAGTGCTGCCAAACGGGCGCAGCTGCGGTGCATGGATATCGATCGTTTCGCGAGTATGCGCGTTACCCGGCATCTTGCTGCCCCCATTCCAATCGACGCACCGTGACGCCTTCGATGGCGACGTCATGATGTGCAGCGAACACAATCGCGCCGCCGGCGCGTGCATGTGCGGCCATGAGCGCACGCACCTCCTGTTGTCCTTCGCGATCCAGATTGGTAAACGGCTCGTCTAGTAGCCATAAACACGCATCTGACAGCAACACCCGGGCCAGTGCGGCGCGACGACGTTGACCGGCGGATAAGCCGCGAGCGGCAACATCCGCTCTGTTATCGATACCAAGGGTGCGCAGCGTATCTACCACGAGTTGATCAGATACGTTACGGCGCAGCCGATTATCGAAACGCAAATTTTCCAGCAGCGTCATATCGCCCTTGAGACCGGCGGTATGCCCAAGCCAGGCGCAGTTTCGCAGGTATGCACTGCGTTGCTGGCTGATCGGACGTCCCTGCCAGAGCACCTCGCCTGTTTCAGGCGAGGTAAGACCCGCTATAATTCGCATCAGTGACGTCTTGCCGCAACCATTCGGGCCGACAAGATGAACCACATCCGCAGCAGCGATGTCCAAACCTAGGTCACGTAATAGACAACGATCGCCGCGAAAAACGCTGATATTGCGCAGCGACAGCGACAATGCACTCAAGAGCGCGCCACTTTCCATAATCCAGTGCTATTTCCCGATCGCCCTAGCATTAATAGGTTTTTCATATAATTAGACGTCTTAGTTAAACTACGACTGATAAAACAGCACGTTTTTTTACCCTATCGCGAACCAAAAGCGGGACAAAATAACCGCGGCCGACAGTTTGATAACAGAATATTTTACATGACTGAAATGGCTTGGTTAGACTGATCGCAAGGCAACGCCGTTCGGGGGTCCGGGTTGCCGTTACACACTGTGCACCGACCAGGTCTCCAATCGTCCTGCAGGTGCCGTCCGTTCTCGTTGAAAGTACAAGAAGTAACTCGATTCGTGACTGAAGAAACGCAAACGCAAGAACCGTTCTTTTTCGAAGACGCCCAGCGTCGCGAAATCCTGAACGCGCTCATCGATACGTACGCAACAAACAGTGGGCTGGCAGTCATTACCGGTGTGCGCGGCTGCGGCATGAGTACGCTCGTTGGTGAGTTCGTCGCGCGGCTGCAGCGAGAAAACCCCTCCCTTGCCGAACTCAATGTCGCCATCATTGATGTTGCGCAGACCACCGTTGCAGGTTTGCTGTGCGATTTACTCGCCGCGTTCGGCTACGAGCTTCCGGAAGCCAGCCACACAGAATTACTGTCCATCACCCGTCTGATCTCTCAGCACCAGGCAGAAGCCGGCGCACCACCTTTGCTGATTTTTGAGAACGCACATCGTGCCTCGCCCAAGGTACTGGCACTGATCAACGCGCTAGCAGGCACGAAGTATCGGCGCGGCAGTGCCTTTCGCGTTGTCCTAACAGGCGAGGATCAGCTGCGGCGCATCGTTAAAGCCGAAGGCATGAGTGACGTTGGCGCGCGCCTGAGTTATTCGGCTGGCTTGCGTCCACTGACTATCAGTGAACAACGCCAATTTATTGCGCAAACACTGGAACGCTCAGGGAACACCGCACACGACAACGCGTTCGATCATTTGGTACATCTGAGCGCCGGGCTGCCATCAACGCTGGCGAGTGTTATCGAAATGGCCTGCGAGTCGGTAACGGATGGCATGCCGATCAGTTCCGGCGACGTGCTGCTAGCCGTTGAATCACAGCGACGACGTGATGCGACGATTGCTGAAACCGGTGAGGATTTGTCGGGAACAATGATTCGCAAGACGCCTGTTCCAGATCAACAGGTACCCGAAGCACCGCAAAGCGTCGATGCGCCTGCGACCAAGAACGCCCTCGGCGAAATTTTTGTCAGCCATAACGGCAAACTGATCCAGCGCTATATCGTGAATCGTCGCAAAGTGCTGGTCGGACGCGCACCGCACAATGACATTGTTCTGGATTCAAAATGGGTCAGCAGGCACCATGCGATCGTGGTCTGCACGCCAGAAGGCGCGTCGCTGGTCGACATCAATAGCACCAACGGCATGACCATTAATTCGCGAGAGGCGCGCCAGGGTCGTCTCGCCGACAAAGATGTCGTCGTCATTGGGAAGTTCCGGTTGAAGTACCGCAACGCGAATGCACGGCGTGACGCCGACGGCGACGCGAATGGCCTCACAGAGACTCGCGTGCTGCGCGCCATTGCCCCGATTGAGGCCGAAGATCTCACCGCACAACTTCCAGAAGACAAAAAGCACTCATCCGATTGACGCTTTGTCTCGCCGCTTAACGGCGCTTTCCCACAACTTATCATTCGTTTAGCCACTACATCTAAGTGTGCGGCGAACAGTGGCAACAATTGGGTGCTACTACAAAGATCGATTCATGGTATGTTCTTATTTGGTCTATAAGGATCAAGTGCGTATTAAAAAAACC
>JBCBZK010000139.1:0-9283 GCA_039815365.1 Pseudomonadota bacterium
CTCGAGGCACGCAGTCAGACGCAAGTCATTCTCGTTGCCAACCCGGCGTTTGAAACACCGCGTTATGAAATTCGCCGTATCCGTGACGACCAAACCGAGCTTCCGGAAAACTCTGGCTCGAGCGTCGAGCTCACCGAAGCCGAAGAAAGCAACGACACGCCAGAATGGGGTGGCGAGAAAGTGCAGCCGGAAAAACCTGCCGTGCAAATCACGACACCGGCGACTCCGGCACCGACACCTCGCCGTCTGACGCAAGCTGTAGAGCGCACGGGTCCACGACCTGGCATTTTCGTGCGCATTTGGTACTGGCTGTTTGGCGAGCCCGATCCCAAAGAGATCGAGCGCAAAGCCAAAGAGAAAGAGCGCAACGAGCGTAAACGCCGCGACGCTGAGCGCCGTGCCAAACGCAATGCTGAGCGCAAAAGCAAAGATAGCAAGCAAGGCAAAGGCCGCGGTCGCAACGACGCCCAAGGCAAGTCGCGCAATGCGAATAAACGTGGCGATGGGCGCAAGCAGCAACGCGACGGACAACAGGCGAACAACAGAAACGACAAGCCGAAAAGTCGCAATGCGCGTAATCGCAACGAGCAAGCGAACAAGCAAAAAGACAAACAAGCAAATGCGGAGAAGCCGGACCAGGCGAATCAGCAAAATGCTCAAGCACGCGAAGACGGTGCGCCGAAGAAACGTCGGCGTCGCTCACGCGGCAGACGTCGTAAGCCGAACGCCGAAGGCGAAGGTGGCCAGCAGCAGGCGAACAATAATCAGCAACACAATGCTGAGAGTGGCAACGCTGGGCAGCGCAATGCGCAACAAGGCAACAGCGAGCCACGTGACAATGCGCCTGCAAACCAAGGTAATGCTCCAGCAACGCAAACCCAGTCGAACGAGACGCGCGGCGAAGATCGCTCCAGTGGCAACGGTACTGCACCGAAGCCACAAGAGCAGTCGCAACCGTCAGCGCACAACGCTAAGCAAGACACAGCGCCTGCGGCGCCGAAGGCAGATTCTGCGCCGAAGCAGCAAGCGCCGGCAGCGGATACCGCCAACAAGCCGCGACCGGCTGACACTGGATCAGCGCAACAGGCACCTGCAGCAAACGCAGCGCCAAAACAAAGCGCACCACAGTCGGACGCAGCGCCAAAGCCTGCCAGCAAACCTAAGACAGACTCTGGCAACGCTCAATCCGGCACGAAGCCCAAAGGCGACGGACCACAGCTCCTGCCTTGGGAAAGTGCGCCACCGAAACCGTCTTCTGACAAGAAGTACACGGTGTGGTCGAGCGACGATACGTAACGCCTCTGGGGGCAACGTAACGACGCAACCATCGGGGCGATGGTGCGCGTCGTTAAAAAGGGTCGAGCAACCGCCGTTGTTTGACCCTTTTTTTTATGGTTGCCGCGGCGCGCTAAACGCCCCGCCGAACGCGGCTAGTCGTCTGCTGGAGAAAGCTTGCGCGCAAGCACCGCGGTTGCCTGATTCACCCAGTCAAAGACCAGCTCAAACCCCTTGTCGCTGCCGTAGTATGGATCGGGCACTTCTTCATCCAAGGCATCAGGATCGTGCGACAGCAGTAGTGACAGCTTGGCGACAGCATCATCGGGACGAAGTTTGGTCAGTCGCGCCATGTTGTCACTATCCATCGCGATGATATGGTCGAATGTCAGGAAATCCTCAGCGCTGACCTGTCGCGCCGCCATACCATCCATAGATACTTCATACTCCAACGCGACCGCAGCGGCGCGCTCGTCAGGCGGATGTCCGACGTGGTAGGCGTGCGTGCCAGCGGACTCAATGATGAATGCATCAGCAAGCCCGGCAGCCTCAACGTGATGGCGAAACGTTGCCTCCGCGGTTGGCGAACGACAGATGTTGCCCATGCAAACGAACAGTACGGAAGTCTTGGCGAATGGATTTGGGTTCATAGGCGAACTATGGCATCGTTGAGGTCATGAGTGAACTGGAAAAAGCCTGAGCATGCTCGACTGAGCGCAACTAGCGGCTTAGAAATTCACTCATAATCTCTGGCAACCGTTCGAGTGATTCTAGATCGTCGAACTCGCGATCAATCTCCTGGTCGCCCATTTGCTGAACACGATAGTCCGGCAGTGCTTCTGCGAAGTGCAGTGTCACAAACGTATCGACCAATCGTTCTTTTAGTCCGTGCGGCACGGAGAATTGTCTGACAATCGATTCCTCGATACCGATGTGTACAACTTCGTGAATCAATGTGTTGAGTGGATTTGCATACTGCCGAAACCCACCTTGTGTGTCGGTGAGCATCGTGATGGTCCCTGAGTCTGGGTCATAACTACCACCGGGGCCATACAATGTCAGCATGATCGGGTAGCGGGCATGGACCCGAAATCCCCACTCGTAGTCTTGTGCCTCGATAGTGGAAACCATTTTTTCGAGTGACGGCAACACAGCAACGATCTTGTCGTATCCGCGGCGATAGTCTTCGTCCCGATAGACGCCCTCTTTCATGAACGTCTGGAGAGCCAAGTAGTGCTCATCGTTTAGAGCGCCTGCCCTAGCTTTGTCTTTGAGGGCTGCAATGAGTACGCCGTCCGGCAGCGACACCTGATAGCCATTCTCCTCAAAGAACGGGATGTCCTGAAGGTTGCGCCAGATATAGTTAGTCTCTTGCTCGACGGTTGGTATCACCGCCTCGAAACGTTGCGTTGGCTCGACCCCAGCTGAGGAGCTACCTGCCACACTGAAGTAGACCACGGCAGACAGACCAAGCCACGCCGTAAACATGAGCGGATACGGCCAGCGACGAAACCACAACCTTGCCGCAAGGAGCGTCGTGGCAGCGGTACCGGCCAAAGCCAACAGGGCTGATGCTGCCGGCAGCATACCGGCTCCCGCAAGCGCTGTTTGAATAGCAATATTTGCCCACTGTGCTGGGAGAAGTGCAAGAAACCAGTCTGGCAATATGCCGGGAAACATTGCGGCGATAAGCAACACCGACGCCTCGCCCAATACGACAAACAACGCCATTAGCCATGCCTTATGCGTCAAGGTCTTTGCAAACAGAGCGCCACGGGCAGCAAAGCTCAGGCTGGCGATGATCATCACCACACCGACGGGCATCAGATGTGGCAACGCAGGCAGACCAAGCGCAATCGCCAGTGCGAGCAGGCAGGCAGCATTCGCCTGCGCCATTAGTACGCCAACCCGAAAACGTCCAGCGGCTGCGGCACCGATAATGCCGACACCCATGAGTCCCAGCGTAAAAACAGGGCCGCCTGCCAACGCGAGAGGCGAAGACGTAAAAAACAACCAGACCAAAACCGAGACCGGGATGACGACTCCAGTCAGCGTCGCAGCGAACCAGGCTCGGGTGTTGCGGGTTCGCGGTTCATTGGACGACACAACATTCATAGCGAGGATGCTGACGCAAGAAGGCAGCGTTGTCGACCATGCTCTTCGAAGACAAACGTGAGGAAGAACTCAAGAGCGCATATTTGCACAGTTTTGAAACCTCAATAGGCACGCGGACTACCGCTACTCTGGCGCAAGCCCTGTGTTTTCTGCGGTTCTATCGTGTTGCCCATGTACAAAAACAACATGGAAGTCTAAACGAATGGATTTAGGTTCGTACGCGATCTATGGCATCGTTGACGTCATGAGTGAACTAGAAAATGCTTGGGTCAAGCGACGGACAACGCAGCTCACCGAAGAAGGGCTCGCCTGGTCGGCAGCAAAAATGATCGCGCTAAGTGAGCTGGAGAAGCGCCATCGTCGCCCTGCTCACTTTCAGCCGCCTGCGAGTATCGGGCCACGCCCGCAATTGCGTTCCATCTGACTGCCGCATCGACGCGAGTTCGTCATCGCTGAATATCGCGTTGTTCAGTCCTGGCATTGGTATTATAGAAGCCTGTTTGAATCCACGCCCAACCCACCGGAGCGACTATCATGCGCATTCTCACCACTGCCCTCTTTCTTGTGTTCGCGCTTGCCGCAAACCCTGCTTTCGCTGATTGCGAAGACAGCGTTTTGAATCAGGATTTCACCAAGCTTGCGAGCGACGAGACCGTCAACCTGTGCGACACCTACAAGGACAAAGTCGTCCTCGTGGTCAACACAGCCTCTAAATGCGGTTACACGCCCCAGTACGACGGTCTCGAAGCCTTGTATCAGGAATACGGCGACGACGGTCTGGTTGTCATTGGCTTTCCGTCCAACGACTTCGCCGGTCAAGAGCCAGGCACCGAGGAGAACATCAAGGAATTTTGCCGTCTCACTTATGGCGTTAAGTTTCCGATGTTTGAAAAGACGGTCGTCAAAGGCGACGACGCTCACCCGTTCTACAAGACGCTGGCAGCGCAGGCTGGCACCGCGCCGAAATGGAATTTCCACAAGTACCTGATCGGCCGTGACGGCATGTTGATCGAGAACTTTTCGCCGGCGACCAAGCCGCAAAGCGATGAGCTGACGGGCGCGATCAAGAAAGCCCTCGAAGCGAGCTAAACGTTTACGAGGCAGCGCTCATTAACGCGCGTGCCTGGGCCAAGTCCTCTGCGGTATCGATGCCAGCCATGGGTGTCGATACCGCATCGGCCACCACGATTCGCATCCCAAGCCACAACGCGCGTAGTTGTTCCAGCGACTCGGCAAGCTCTAATTCGCACGGCGATGCAGCGACCATCTTTTGCAGCGCGGCCAAACGATAACCATAAATACCGATATGCCTGCGCGCGCCTGTGTGGCCCTCGTTACGGGCAAACGGAATCGCTGCTCGACTGAAATACAACGCGAAACCGTCACTGTCAGTGACCACTTTGACGCAATTCGGGTTCTCCCGTTCTGCGTCGTCTTCGATTAAGGCGCACAGCGTTGCAAGATCTGCTTCGGGATTGTCGACAAGTAATGCGGCGACCTGACGGATCGCCTCTGGCGGAATAAACGGCTCGTCGCCTTGCACGTTAATAATGTTGGCCCTCGCCCATGATTTCTTGTCAGCCACCTCGGCGATTCGATCGGTGCCCGACTGATGATCAGCTCGGGTCAACACGCAATCCGCGCCAAAACGTTTCGCGGTGTCAGCAATCTCCGCGCTGTCCGTGGCGATCGTGACATCGCCAACATCCGCCGCACGCGCTTGAAGCCAGACATGCTGGATCATCGGTTTGCCCGCGATGTCGAGCAACGGTTTGCCTGGCAGTCGCGATGACGCCATGCGTGCCGGGATGACAATGTGTACATCGCTCACGTGATTTTCACTCCGTTGTTGGCGCGGGCGGGGTCACAGCCGCTAGCACACGCGACACATCTGATTCACTCATCAACAGCGTCGCTGGCACGCGCCAATGTCGCGCCGTTAAATCAGCATACTTGACCGCATCTTTGTCTGTCATCAATACCTCACCGGGTTCGGCAGGATGGCGCTGTTGTTCGCTCGCCAACGCATGATCGCCCAGGGACACTGCGTTCACGGTTAAGCCGTGCGCACGCAGTGCTTTGAAAAAACGTTGTGGATGACCAATACCCGCAAAGGCATGAACACGTGCACCTGCGAAGTCCGACAGCACCTTACGCGCTCCTGTCTCGATATTGATCGCCTCATCGATATGCAACTCAAAGCTCGGCGCGCGCCCCGAGCCACCGTTGTAGACAACAAGGTCGACGGCGTCGAGGCGACGCACCGGCTCGCGTAGCGGCCCAGCCGGCAAGCAATGACCGTTACCGTGCAGTCGCTCACCGTCCACCACGGCAATTTCAACGTCGCGACGCAAACGATAGTGTTGCAGCCCGTCGTCGCACAGCACGATCTGTGCGCCATCCAATGATGCACGGACGCACGCCGCTACTCGGTCACGGGACACGTAGACCGGCACGCCTGTCGACTGCGCGAGCATCTTCGCCTCATCACCGCAGAGCGCCGCCTCGGTGTTATCAGTGACTAACAGCGGCGCACCGCGTGCATTCCCGCCATAACCACCGCTCACAATAGCGACGCGGTAGCCTGCCCGTGTGAGCTCGCTTGCGAGCCACGCGGTGAGCGGCGACTTGCCCGCCCCGCCGACGGCAATATTGCCAACGACAACAATATGGGCATCGACGGAATACGCTTTCAGTGCGCCCATGCGAAACAGCAATCGCCGGACGAATGCGATAGCGCGAAACAACCCTTCGAGTGGCCACAGTAAAAACCCGCCACGCGCTTGTTCATACCAGACGGCATAGAGCCATCGCGACATGTGCTTACGCCTCTTCGCTGAACTGCATGTTGTACAACCCGGCGTAGTGACCTTGCAGCTGCAGCAATTCGTCGTGCGTGCCGCGCTCAACGATACGCCCGGCATCCATCACGATGATCTGGTCGGCACGCTCGACCGTAGACAGCCTGTGTGCAATCACGAGCGTCGTGCGCTCTCGCATCAAACCTTCCAACGCATCCTGAATGTGACGTTCGGACTCCGTATCCAATGCGGACGTCGCCTCATCCAAAATCAGAATCGGGGCGTCTTTCAGCAGCGCGCGAGCGATAGCGATGCGCTGCCGCTGTCCGCCCGATAACAACACGCCACGATCGCCCACAACCGTCTGCAGACCATCCGGCAAGTCGCGAACGAACGACATTACGTACGCCGCCTCAGCAGCAGCTTCGATCTGCTCGCGCGAGACTTCGCCAAGAACGCCATAGGCAAGATTGTTCTCAATCGTATCGTTGAACAGCACAACGTCCTGACTCACCAAGCTGATCTGATCTCGCAGCACGTCGAGTCGGTAGTCGTTGATCGGAGTGCCATCGACAAGGATGCGGCCATTGCGCAAATCATAAAAACGCGGCAGCAGACTCACCAACGTTGATTTGCCGCTACCCGAGCGCCCGACGATCGCCAGCGTCTTACCCGGCGCTACGCTGACGCTCACGTCAGTGAGCACAGCCAGCTTTTCATCGGCGTATGAAAACGAGACCTGATCGAATTCAACATGCCCGGGCCCAGTGGCCTCGGTGACGCTGCCGTCATCCGTCTCGTTCGCTGTATCCAGAATATCGAAAACGCTCTGCGCAGCCGCAATGCCCCGCTGAATCGCTGCGTTGATATTCGTCAGCCGACGTAATGGATCGAGCAGCAAAATCAGCGCTGTCATGAAAGCCACAAACGTACCCGGGCTCAGCTCGCCGCGAGCCGATTCATTACCCGCCATCCAGACGACACCCGCCACGCCGAATGCGAACAGCAATTGCGTGACCGCAACGCCCAATGACTTGGATGTAACCATCTTCATGTTCATGCGACGATTCGCCTCATTCGCGACCGTGAAGCGTTCGCGCTCGTAGCGCTGCCCGCCGAAAATCTTCACGACGCGATGCCCTTGCACGACTTCTTCGGTCACTTGTGTCACATCGCCGACGGAGTTTTGGATCCGGCTGCTGTAGCGCCGAAACGTTTTCGCCAGAACACGCACGACAACGGCGATCAACGGAATCACGATGGCGACCAACGCGGAGAGTTTGGCGCTCGAATACAGCATGACCCCGATCAACGCAATCAACTTGAACGTATCGCGCACCAGAATCGTCACAACGTTCGTTGCGGATTCTGCAATCATCTCAATGTTGTAAGTCACCAGCGACAGCAATGGCCCGGACGAGCGCACGTCAAAAAACGACGACGGCAACGTGAGGTATTTCTCGAACACATCACGGCGCATTTGAGCGGTCACATGGCGACCGATCCAACCCAAGGCAAACTCTGACATAAACCCGGCAAGACCACGCGCGATAAAAACGCCGACAAAGGCAATCGGCATCCAGCGTGCGACACCCGCGCCTGTGCCAACCAACGCCTCGTCGGTTAACGGCTTCATCATCAATGACAGGCTCGCCTCGACGGCGGCGGTCAGGATCATACCTGCAGCCGCCATGACAAACATCGCCTTATGGCGAGACGAGTACGAGAGTATGCGCTTGTAGACTTCGCCAGCAGGCGCTTGCGGCTGCGCCGGATTCGGATCAGTCATCCTGCGTTTCTACTGTCGCTATGTTAATTTGCGTGAAGCCGAGTTTCGCGGCTGTGTCCATGGCGCGAATGACATCTTGATGACGCGCGTCGGCATCGGCCAACACGGTGACGGGCAAGCCGCTACGCCCTTCGGCAACTGCCTCGATAGCACGCTCAAGCGTTTCGGCGACGCTGTTGACTAACTCGCGGTTGTTCACAAAATAACGCCCATCACTGGTAATCGTTATCTCCAGTCGATCCGCTTCAGCGGGCATCGCGACCGGCTCAGTGCTAGCCTGCGGTAAATTGATCTCGACACTCGACTCGCGCACGAAACTGCTGGTCACCATGAAGAACACGAGCAACAACAGCACGACGTCGATTAACGAAGTCATGTTGACCTGTGGCTCCTCTTGCTGGCGAGTCGACAGGTTCATTCCTGATCTTCATCCTTGCGGCGCCCGATCGCCTCGATCAGTTTCAGCGCTTCTTTTTCCATTTGCACAACTAACGCATCGACGCGGTTGCGCACATAGCGATAGCCGATCAATGCGGGAATCGCAACGGTCAGCCCTGCCGCGGTGGTGATCAGAGCCTCGGAAATGCCGCCCGCCAAAACAGCCGGGTTGCCGACGCCGGCTGCGGTTATCGCCGTGAAGACTTTGACCATGCCGATAACGGTACCGAGCAGACCAAGCAACGGGGAGATGCCCGCAATTGTGCCAAGCGAATTCACGTAGCGTTCAAGTTCGTGGACGACATGCCGCCCTGTGTCTTCGATGCTCTCTTTCATTGCGGCACGATTGCGATCGCGATTCGCGAGCCCGGCGGCCAGAATTTGGCCTAGCGGGCTGCCGTGATGCAGTGACTGCAAATGCTTCAGCGTGAGTTCATCGTTCTTGACCCAACCCCATACCTGAGAGGTCAGGTCTTTCGGAATGACGCGCTGTTGCTGCAGCGTCCAATACCGCTCAATGATGATGCCCGTTGTGATGATTGCGCACAAAATGATCGGCGCCATCAACCAACCACCTGCCTGAACTATTTCAACCATTGCGAACCCGCGTACCAAACCATGCCGCAATATACCTTGTAGGTGCGCGATCTACCACCGACGAGCCTACCGTTATCACTGTCATTTCAGAGGCTTGCGACACCCGTCACAACATCTGCATCGCCAGCACAGAGCCGGATGCCGATTGCGCCGTCGCGCGCTGTGACGTGTACGCGAGCGCCTGCGGAGCGCCAGCGATCCTCGACAGATGGATGCGGCAACAGCCAACCGCGTCTGCGCCCTGCACTGGCAATCACGGTATGCGCGC
>JBCBZK010000012.1:0-41682 GCA_039815365.1 Pseudomonadota bacterium
CTAGCGGGGCATCAACAACAGTATTGGTGTGTGATGATGATCCGGATATCACCGATCTCGTCGAACAACAATTGCGCAAGGCCGGTTTCACTGTCCACGTGTGCCACAGTGCTGAGAGCGCTTTGCAGGATTTCGATACCGCTAATCCGGATATCGTATTGCTCGATGCGACGCTCGGCGAAGTAGCCGGTACGCACGTTGCGAAAGCGCTGCGCGAGAGAGGTGCGAGCATTCCGATTCTGCTGTTTTCGTCAATACATCCACGTTTAGGTCGAACAATGGCGATCGATAGCGGTTGTGATGACTTTCTCGCAAAACCGGCGAGCGCGGCTACTCTGATTGCGAAAATCCGGCAGCTTTCAGCGCAGACCGCTTGAGGGGCCGGCAGAGGTCACGAAAACTTTAACGTTTTTCGGCTGTTATGTGACAGCGTTCCGCGCTATGTCAAACCGTCCTGCGTAATCTAGCGTCTATCCCCGGATCGTCGAGAACCCATGCGGTATTGTCTTAACACAATGAGCCGGCGTGCCTTCATCGCACTGTGGCTGCTGCTACCCGTTGCCGTTTTTGCGGCGCCGGGTGATGTGCTGTTCTCCGATGATTTTGAACGCAACGCGATCGCACCGTGGACGACCAACAACACCTCGCGCTCCGGTATTCTCACCGGTGGCGATGTGTCGAATTCGGGCACGCGCGGATTGTTTACGCGACACAATACGGTCACGGTAACCAGCCCGTCATTCAGCACCGCCGTACCAGCGGCGGAAGTCTCTGCGTGGGTGCGGCGCGGTAGCGATGCGTTCAGTGAGTACCCGGATCCCGGCGAAAACCTTGCGTTGGAGTACCGTCGTAGCGACAGCAGCTGGGCGACGTTGCGTACCTTCCCGGGTGGCGGTACACCGGGGCAGGTGTTCGTTGAAACGTTTATGCTGCCGGCCGATGGCTTGCACGGCAGTTTTGCACTGCGTGTCCGTCAGACGGGCGGCTCGGGCACCAGCTTCGATTTCTATCACATTGATGATGTCCGCGTGACTGAGCGCAGTATTCCCGGCCCGTTAGTCGTGGGCGGCTGTGATGATTTTTCGTCAGGTCTGAGCGTCAACTGGACGGTGCAATCCAGCGGTGGTTCAGCCGGTACGAGCGCGGCAACGTTTCAGTCACCGAGCGCCGCATTGTTTACCAATGGTGATCCGGTCACGGTGACCTCAAACGATATCGACACGCTTGACCCGGCGTTCGATGCTGTCTCGCTCTGGATCCGGCGTGGCGCAGATGCGTTCAGCGAAAACCCTGATGGCAATGAGAACTTTATTGTCGAGTATCGCAACGATGTGGGTGTCTGGGTGACGCTAGAGCAGTTTGCAGGGAGCGGCACACCCGGCGAAATCTTCGTACGCAGCTATCCTATGGGTGACGATGCCCGGCATAGCAACTTCGCGTTACGTTTAACGCAGGTTGACGGCTCTGGTTCATCGTTTGATTTCTGGCATGCCGACGATGTGTGTTTGGATACTCGCGATCTGCCGGCGTTGCGGGTTGCAAAAGTGAGTTCGACCCTATTCGATCCCATCAATGGCACGGCAAATCCTTATGCAATCCCGGGCTCCGTGACCGAGTACCTTATCGGTGTCTCGAACGAGGGCGCTGGAAATGTGGATGCTGATTCTCTGGTGATCACAGACGTCGTTCCCGATGGCGTTTCGTTGCTTGTTGCATCAGGTACCGGGGATCCGGTGCAGTTCATCGATGGTGCTGTAGCGAGTGGCGTGACATTTGATTTCGCCACAGCAGTAACGTTCAGCGAGCAACCTGGCGGCGGCCCGCCGTTCGATTTTACGCCGACGCCCGATGCGGACGGTTTCGACGGTAGCGTTACTGGCGTTCGAATTGCGCTCAGCGGTGTTATGGGCGGTGCCGGCGGTGCCGGCAATCCATCGTTCCAGCTCAGATTACTCGCGCGCGTAGACTGACCGTCTATTGCTCGTCGGGTGTCGGCGCGTCGTCCACATCGTCATTGATCGCCGGATTGTCGAGCTCGTCTTCAACCATTTCCAGCTCGCCATACTCAACGTAACCACGCAGATACTGCAAGCGTGCATCGATGCGTCGATTCAGTTTCTTGCAAAAGCCATCGACACTGCTGCGAATACCGTTCACACCGCCGACCTCAATGACGCGAAGGTTCTGGTTGCACGATCCGACGCGCGAACCCGTTTGTTCACGGAGCCGTCGAACGTCGCGACGGATCAGGCGTTCGACCAACGCTCTGTCTCCGTATTCAGTCTTGAGATTCAACGCAGCCTGCTGTGCGATCAGTCGCTGGCTGTCTGGCATGGCTTCCTGTTTGGCCAGACTGACGCGAACCAGGTCGCCGTGTCCGCGTTCCGCGGCGAGCTGATACCAGGCGGCAGCCTTCACGGGGTCGCGGGTCACGCCCTGACCGTTATCCAGCATATAGCCAACCATGTATTGCGCATACTTGTCGCCACGCGGCGCAAGCTCTTTGCTGTAATACCAGAACGCATCTTTATATTTGCCTTTCGCGTAGAGCGTTTCTGCCTTTTCCTGAGAGCGAATAAAACCAGCGCTAGGTGCTTCGCCCGGAAAGGGTTGCGGACCACGATTCGACTGGGAGTAGCCGGTTGTTGGTAACAGCATGACTAGCGTGCTGGCGACCAGGATGAAAAGCGTTGTAGCTGCTGCGCGCATGAGTGCTCCTTGCTGTGCGTTACCGTGGCGCTGGGTTGACTGTAACAAACACTAAATAAAGAATAAAGCCCATATATGGTTAATTGGTATCGTCCTTGCCGCGATCATCGATACGCTACTGTGGCGCCAATGTGGATATCCAACGCACGGTACCTTTCAACGCCTCACCATCGCCTTTCGAATAGCGGGCGATGAGGTCGTCTCGACCATCCCCATTGAAGTCGGCTACACCGACATTTTCTCCATTGGCCGGTGCGACCAAATCGAGTTTTTTGTCTTTGCTGGCGAAGCGGCCGTCGCCGAGGTTCTGGCGCCACGCAAGCATGTTCGCGCGAGACTTCAGTACCAGATCGTTTTTTCCGTCGCCGTTAAGATCAGCAAACTCCACGGTTGGCGTTTGTACTTGTCCGCTACCGAAATCGAAGCGAATTTTTGCTTTGACCTCGGTGTTCGGCTCGTCGGGAATCATGCCTTCGCTGTCTGGCGCATGGATCGAGATTCTAAGCGTCACAGATTTCGAAAACAGCGCGCTAATGATACTGCGAAGGCCGATTTTGGCCGACGGGCTGACAATCGCATTACGGGTCTCGCTCAATGGCACGACTTCAAAGCCAAATTGATAACCGTTACTTGTCAGGGTCGTGTCTGCGCTGGCGTTGAAAGTGACGCCGCGACTGCCAGATTGGGCGTAGTGCACCCGATAGGTTGACGTCTTATCAAACACACCGCTGCTGCGTGTCTCGAGTGTGACAAGATCGGGTAAGCCGTCGCTGTTGATGTCCTTCAACAATTCAGCTTCACGAAGTACAACATTGCTTTGATCAATGTCATCGTCACCGTTGTAAAACACTTCCACATCGCGTTCGCTGGCCAATCCAAGCGCGAGAGGTGTCACGACCGGCGCTGCGCTAAACCCGTTCGTGTCCGCGGCGAACTGATGCAAGTCGTTGCCGCGCATCGCTAGCAGCTGAATGCCAGACGCACGTGTGCCACGCGCGATGGCATAGCGCGCTGGGCGGTAGGTGACCGCGTTCTCATAGCTACGCCGAACGCTTGGCAACATCGGCGTACCGGACGCTGCGTACGTCACGCCGTCATAAACAGACAGCGCGTCGAATCCCGGAATGACTAACTCAGCGATACCGTCACCATCAATGTCGCGAGCGAAATCCAAAGCGCCGGTGAGCGCCGAGTAAGAGCGTCCTTTGTAGATGCTGCTGGCGGCGACAACGCGTTTGGCGGGCGTGTTAATGCCATCGATGCGCAGCGCATGTGATGGCGTGAGCACAAACAACGCATCTGCATCATCGCCCGTCGCGCCAGCATCGATGGCAACAGCGTCCTGTGGCAGTTCGGATTCGGTGATGACCAGTTTGGCATCGCTGACATGCACGATCGCGAGTTTGGCGCGGCCTTGTGCGTCGCGTCCGGCCACGGCCGCACTCTGGCCATCCATCCCGTCGAACTGTAGTGTGACCCATGATGTTTGGGCATTGAATGACAGGGTTGAGGTTTGCGCGCTGGCAGCGTTGCAGCCCCAAAACAGTATCGTGACGAGCGCGAAAATTATCACCACGCGTTGGTGCAATGTTAACGTTACGAGCATAGGGTCTTCCGTTAGCGATGAGGTAGTCGACTGCCCGCGAGCGCGAGGGTTCCGTCAAACAATAACTTTTAATGATACAGATGTGGGGTTACACCGATGCTACGACTATTCCTGGTTGCAGTAACTGTCTGCGCGAGCATAAGCGCACATGCCGCTGACAAGACCGCGTTGGTTGGCGGGCGACTGATTGATGGCTACGGGCATGCGCCGATTCATGACAGCGTGATCCTGATTGACGGAGATACTATCGAACAGGTTGGCACCGTTGATACGTTGCCCGTGCCGGAAGGTTATGAGGTTATCTCGACGGAAGGTAAAGACGTTTTGCCAGGTCTTTGGGAGAGTCACGCACACTTGATGCTGACCGGGCATTCAGATTACCCGTATTGGCAGTCAACCTACCAAGATCGGTTTGCTGACGAGATTATGCCGGCGAGCGCGGGTCATTTGTTAATGGCGGGCGTCACTTCCGCTCGCGATCTTGGTGCGCCGCTGGACGCGTCTGTATCTGTGAAGCGTCGCATTGATACGGGAGAAATACCCGGTCCGCGGTTGTTCATGTCAGGCCCGTTTCTGCAGGCAGAGGTCGATCCTTGGCAAAAGGGCTATCGATGGCAAGTCACGTCCGTGGGTGATGCGCGTCGTAAGGTCAAGCGACTGCACGACGCCGGCATGGCGATTGTAAAGCTGATTGATCAGGACAAAATGCCGCGTGATGTTGCTCAGGCCGTTGTCGATGCGGCGCATGAGTACGGCATGAAAGTTGTCGCGCACTCGCATCGCCCGGACGAAGTGCGTGTCGGGCTTGAAATTGGCGTAGATAATTTTGAGCATACCGGTCTGACAACAGCGCCGGAGTATCCGCAGGACATTATGGTGGCGCTGAAAGAGCGCACCGCGACAGGACGCGTTGCCGGTGGGCCGTTGTACTGGACGCCGACGGTAGAAGGTTTATGGAATTTTGATCGCACGGTGGCGAATCCTGAGAAACTCGATGACCGTTGTTGGGAGTGGGGTCTCAAGTCCGACACGATTGCCGATATACGCGCATCAATTTCTCGGCCAGGGCAGCTCGGTTACACGCGGTTAACACCGCTGCGAAAACCGACGCTGAAACGCAAAATTGCACAGCTACGCGAAGCGGGCGTCGTGTTTCTCGTTGGCACCGATAGCGGCATCCCGATGAAGTTTCATTGCCAATCGACGTGGAATGAAATGGATGTACTGGTGCGTGTGATGGGTTTGCCCGTCATGGATGTGATTCGGGCCGCCGTGTACTGGCCTGCCGTGATGATGGGTGTCGAAGATGAATTAGGCACAGTGTCTGCGGGTAAGAAAGCAGACATCATCGCCGTGCACGGTGATGTGCTTGAGTACATCAACTTGCTCCAGAATGTCGACTTTGTGATGAAAGGTGGCGTCGTCTACAAACGCAACGGTCAATCGCTGCTGTGACGGGCAAGTATCGGCGAGGCTTGTTTGCGCTCTACGCGAAGGATGCCGAGCGCGCGGATGCACTGGTATTCGGCCGGCGTACCGACAGCAGTCGTCGTGGTTTCTTGAAGAACGCAGGTCTTGCATCGATGACATCGTTGCTTGGTGGCGCGATGCCTTTTGCCCGCTTCTTTCCGGCAGGGTTAGTGCCAGCGGCGTTCGCGGAATCCGATGCGCCATTTGAGATTGCCGGTAAGCAAGGGCTCACGTTGTTGAATGACAAGCCACTGAGCGCGCAGACGCCGCCACATTTGTTGGCGGACTTGATTACGCCGACCCATCGACATTTCATCCGAAACAACGGGGTACCGCCTAAGGACATCGACCCACGTGGTTGGCGTCTCACGGTAAGTGGCGCCGTCGAGCGTGAATTGACGTTTTCTATCGATGATTTGAAGCGGGATTTCGAGATACGCGAGTTAGCGTTGCAACTGGAGTGCGGAGGCAATGGTCGTGCTAGCTTCAACCCGCCGGTCAGCGGCAATCAGTGGTCACTCGGTGCGATCGCGAACGCGCAGTGGCGCGGCGTGCGCCTGGCCGATGTGTTGCGACGCGCCGGTGTGCAACCTTCGGCGGTATACACTGGCCACAGTGGGGCAGATACGCATCTGTCAGGCGCACTGGACAAACAACCGTTGTCGCGTGGCGTGCCGATTGACAAGGCGATGGATCCGAACAACTTGATCGCGTTTGAACAAAATGGCGCGGCGATACACCCGCAAAACGGCGCACCGCTGCGCCTGGTCATACCCGGTTGGCCGGGTTCATGTTCGCAAAAATGGTTGACGAATATTCACGTGAGCGAAACGAAGTGGACCGGCGCGAAAATGTTGCCGCCTGCGTATTCGGTGCCAACATATGCTGCGTTACCTGGCGCCGCCGTCAACAAAAAGGATTTTCGAACGATTGAGTCAATGCCGGTCAAATCAATGATCACGACACCGGTAAATGCCTTTCGACACGCAGACCTCGACGCGTCATTGATGATTGCTGGGCACGCCTGGGCTGGCGATTTGTCGGTGGCGCGAGTTGATGTGTCGATTGATTTCGGCGCGTCCTGGTTGCGCGCGACGGTCGATGCGCCATTAAACCCTTACAGTTGGCAGGCATGGCGTGCGCCAGTGCGGTTCCCAACGAGCGGCTACTTCGAAGTGTGGGCGCGCGCAACAGATACGTTAGGCAACACACAGCCTTTTGCCGTGCGCTGGAATCCCAAAGGATATCTGAACAATGCGATGCATCGCATCGCTGTGCTGGCAGGAGCGACCTAAGTGAGAACGTTGTCAATAGCGTTATTACTGGTGTGTAGTGCTGCACAGGCGAAGGATCCGTTTGGAGGCAGTTGGCCGGAAGGCGAGCATCGCGCATTGGTCGGCGCATTCTGTGGCTCCTGCCATTCGCTGGCACTCGTCAGTCAACAACGACTGGATCGCAAGGGTTGGGACAAGTTGCTCACATGGATGAGCAAGACACAGAACATGCCCGTCGTCGATACAGCGCTTCGAAGCATGTTGCTCGATTATCTTACGATGAACTTCGGCCCTGACGACAAGGATGATCAGAGAGCGCAGCTTGTCCAGACGGCAGAAGGGGCGCAAGGCATCGACGCACCGCCGTTGCTCGTTAACGACGACTAACGAGCGATTCGGCAGCACTGTCGCTGATAGCAAACAGGTTGTCACAAACCAAGCATTGCGTGACACCCATTGCCGTTGAAACACGTCGATGAAAGTTCCGACGATCTTCGTTGGTGTTTGGCGACAGGTATGGCGCGTCTTGTGCGTCCAGTCAGCAATGTGTGCTCGCGTTTTGTTGATTAGTTCCGCGCGGATCTGTCGTCAATGAGCAGCAACCGATAGCGCCTTTTTCCATCCAACGACAACGCGGCAGATCCGCGTGTCGCCGCAACCCTTGTCATCCCTGGTCTTGCGTTAGGTTGGCAAACCTATTGCTTGGACTGTGTTGCGGGAACATCCCCGTGACATGAGGAAGAGCGATCATGAAAATCAAACGAATCATCCTTACGACGTGTGCCGTCGCCGGTATGAGTGTGGCAACACTGGCAGGCGCGCAGGGCGACGAGCGTGTGTTGTCTTTCAGCGATCTGGATGTTGATAGTGATCTTCGGATCAGCGCGACTGAGGCGCGCGCGGACGCGGTAGTCGGTGCTCAGTTTGTGGAGCGAGATACGAATCAGGATGGCTATCTTGATGCACAGGAGTTCGCGCTCATCGATCGCAGTGACAAGGACTACCAATAACAACAGCGAAGGGCAGGGCCACCCAGTGGTGGCCCTGCCTGTTCTGATTTGCCGGTGAGCTGTGTCACACTTGCGAGAGCAGTCATATCCGGAGTGTTACACCTATGCGTACCGCAGTGTTGTTGTTTTTGGTGCTTTTCCCCGTCACGGCGTTTTCTGAAGTCGTGTTGGTCGAGCCAGACGGCTCCTACGCAACAGTTCCGCTTGAGAAAGAGACGGTCGTTGTCAAAGTCGTTCAAAACGGCGTTAAGAATCTCCAGGACTTCGACACGGTGAAGGAGGGTCTCGCTGTCAACTTGCAAAGCATGGTGCGTTGGATAGAGCGTGCGTGCAGCGAGGGCAAGAAGCCGGATTTCATTTTGTTTAACGAGTTTCCGCTGACGGGTTATTCCACAGGTTCACGAGAGGAAAAGCTCGAATTCACGTTACAAATTCCAGGTCAGGAAACCGAAAGGCTTGGGCGTGCGATGAAGGACTGCGATAGCTATCTCATTTTCGGGAGCTATGCGCGCGATGCGAGTTGGCCCAATCATATTCTGAGTATCAACACCGTGATCGGGCGCGATGGCAATATCGTCAAAAAGTTCTGGAAGACCCGCAACGTAAAACGACTTGCGGGTATGGGGGGTGAAATCCCGACAACGACGATTGAAAGCGTGCGCGATGAGTATCGCAAGCGTTACGGTATTGAAGAAGAGTTTCCGGTTGTCCGCACGGAGTACGGCAACATTGCTGTGAGCACCGTGCAGTTGGACCCGTTTGTGTTCGCTGCGTTTGCGATGCGCGGCGTCGAAATCATGTTCCGTACATCAACACTGTTTTCCAAACCGGATGTGCAAGCAACTGCGTTCTTTAACCGCTTCTACAGCGCGATGTCCAACATCACGTTTCCACCAGATGGCCCTTATGCCAAATATGGTGGCGGCTCTTTGATCGTTGACCCGACCGGTAAGGTGCTTAGCGAAGACCCGACGAACAATGAGAGCATTATCGAGGCAGAGATCCCAATCGCGGCATTCCGCGAGGGGCGCAAGATTCCGCGTTACCCGCTCGAAGTGGTCGCACCTGTGTTTGACCAGTACCAACAGGAAGTGCCGCTGAACCACATGGACATTCGCGAAGGCGATTTGCCGCAAACAAGGGAAGGCATGAAAACGCTGTTGGACGAAAATAGCCGGTGGTTAAACGACCAATAGTGGATCGATAACCGACTGGCGCCGGCAACGAAAGCTGCACTGCTGCTGCAGGGGCGGTAGCCGTTCGCGCTGGCGTTGTGGCTTATGTAGCGGCCATGCGGCCGGTGGGCGCATCGGCGCCGCTATCGTCGTTCGCGAGGTTTCTGGCGCGGATCGTGTCAAATGCCTCGTCGATGAGCAGTTCGCCATCGCGGTAAACCGGTCGCAGCAGGTTTTCGCGCGAGCCTAGTGCTTCGAGGCGAATGCTCTTGATATCGCCGGCATCATCAATGAGCGCCAGACGGCCACGTTTTGAGCGCTTGGCGCTGTCAGTCGCCGGATCTTTGTAGACATCATGCCATTCGCCGTTAATTTTGATTGCTGACGCTTTCATGGCGAACGCCATCGTGTCGCGATTGACCTTCTGCAACAGTTCGGCGCCCATGCCGAACGCGACGTTCTCGGCGCTGAGCCGCTTGATTTTCATGACAGCGAGAATCTGCCGGATCATACGAGGGCTCACGCCGTCGCCCTGAATCACGCGGATATAGTCTGGGAGCACGCGAAAGCCCTTAGCGTTTTCTGTGTAGCCGAATTTGTCCATCAACCGACGCACTGTCTCGCAAACGATATCCACAGGGTCGCCGCTATCGGGCCGGATCACGACAGTGCCACCATTATTAATCACCCCGTCACGTAACGTATCGCCCCATAAATGCTCAATGGCCGCAAATAGGTCATACGAGTCGCTGACGATAGCGACAAGGCTGTCTGGACCTGCAAATTGGGCCAACATGTTCGCGTAGGCGTCCGCTTCGCGATCCTTGCCCCAGCAAGTGATGGTTGAGTGTTCGGCCGCCGGAATAGAGAAGCCGGGCATCTGCGCGGCGTAATGTTGACGCAGCGCCACAATACCGCTCAGTGTGTCGGTACCCAGAAAATTCAACAAATGCGCCGCGCCGCCAATAGCAGCGGTTTCCATCGAACTGGCGCCGCGAGCCCCGAAATCATGCAGCTTGAAATCGAGTGCTTCCAGCGAATCGGCCGTTTCCAATAGCGCTCGGCGGATGATCTGGCGGCATTCGTTGGAGCGTGTTGCGATCGTCGTGGGATACCAGATCGCCCGCAACATGGCTGTCTCAACATAGCTCGTCAGCCAGGCACACGCAGGATCGGTGTTGTGCACCTGAACCATGACATTGCTGACCGGCAGGCGCATACCTTCCGGGATCGCTTCGATTTCAATGGGCAGATAGCCGCCATGCACCTGAACGATGTGTTCCCAGCCTTCGCGATTAAATGGCACGCCATGTTCGGGGAGCAATGCAGCCGCTGCTTCGATGTCTGCTGTTGTTACCGGCGTGAGCAGGTATTGTTTGATGAACATCTGCAAGCCGAAAAACACGCCGTAAGCGTATTCGCCACCGCGCGATTCAATGTAGCTCGACACCACCTGAGCGCCCAGTGGGTACTGAAGATAGTGAGAGGTTTTGTAGGAATCGACGTTGAGTATGGGGTTGGCGTTCACGAGGGCTCCTGTCTTGGCTCAGCGGTCGGGCGGGGTGGTCTTGCGTGTCCACTGAGTGTTAGCTGGGGAGCAATGTAGTGCGTCGGGATCGCAGCCGCAAGGCGCGAGTCGCTCGGAGTCAGGCTATGCCCTTGGCTGCGCCCGCGACGCGTGGTCGGGCATCCAG
The DNA here is from genome assembly GCA_039815365.1 of Pseudomonadota bacterium. Lineage (GTDB taxonomy): Bacteria > Pseudomonadota > Gammaproteobacteria > Steroidobacterales > Woeseiaceae > CALBPI01. The sequence goes on from JBCBZK010000012.1 coordinate 10,939, forward strand.
CGCTGCAGGTTGCGCCAGGCATCATAGGTGCGAGTGCGTTTGCCTGTGAATTTTGACGCGATCAAAGCAACTGATTTTTTTATGACGCATTCAATAGTGAGCGAGATCATCCAACGGGATCATACCAAAGGATCGCTAGGAGTGATTTTGATTCGTTCATAAATAATATAAAAACAATAGTTTAAGTAACTTATATAATTTAAAACATGATCATTGGGTAGCTAAAAAGGAGGGCGGTTATTGACATGCGCAATAAGTTGCGCAAATAATAGCGCAACTTATTGCGTAAATAGGCAAGCAGGATTGTTGTGGCTAATTTCATTGATTCGGAAACCACCAGAAAAGCGTTTCTTGGCAAGCAAGCGCATGACCTTTTGCAGCTGTCGTCGGCACAGGTCGCGGTGATCTATGAGGCGCGCGGTCTCGCAATACCGGTCAAAGTCTCGTCGACCTTGCAGTGTCTTGATCGCGGCGGACCCATGACACTGGCGGAGCTTGCACGTCAGCTAGACGTTACACATCAGCTCGCGGCGCAAAGAGTGTCCAAGCTGATTTCGCTGCGCTTGCTCAAGCGTCTCGAAGATCCGGAGGATGGCCGCCGCAGTCAATTGGTGCTGACCCGTGCGGGTAACCATCAGGCACAGCTGCTGGCCGAGTGCATTAGTGAGATCGCCGAGGTGTACAGCGATCTGTATCAGGAGATTGAGTGTGACTTGCCCGCGAAGTTAGCCGCGGCCATTAACGCACTGAAACACAATTCTATTGGCCAACGATTGGCCACGCTGCGCGCTGAGCGTGGTTTGGGCGAGCCGGCCGCGCCAACATTCGACATAGATGAAGAGGATGAGCCCGATGATGAATAGAAAGCGGACGTTACTAAGTGCAGCGATAGTATTGCTGGCAGGGGTCTGCGGCGGTTGTGCGGCGCCGCTGGGCGAGCCGTTGCCGTCGGCAAAGCCATTTTCTACGGCAGGCTTGTGTGAACAAGCAGGTCAACCACTCGTGATCCCTGAGGCTATTGCAGCAACTCTGGCTGACGATAGCGGCGCAGATGGTGATGCTCTTGCCGATGCGCTATTGCAAAAAGCATCGCTTGAGGTTGTTCACTATGCGGCTGATCAGTCGGTGTGCGAGGCGATTTTTGATCAGGGTCGGGCTACTTTCGCCGCAGCGTTGGAGCGTAACCAGCTCGCGCTGAGAAAGGTAGGTGGCTATCGGGCGGCAAAAGACCCCGGCATTGCGTCGGTGCAAGCTCAGATCACCCAGTTGTGGCGTGAGGACCAAAGCGCACGTGGCGCGTACATCGGTGCGAAGACTGACGACGATCGTGGCGTTGCCTTTTGGGCGCAGCGTTTGGCGACAGCGCATGCCTCAAGAGTTGATGAAAAATCAACTCGTTACATGCGAAATCTCCTGCAAGATATTGACTGGGTTGATCAGGATCGCTACGGCAAGGACGTATCGGCGCATGCGTGGATATTAGTGCAGCACGCCGATGACCACGTGGGGCTGCAGCAGCTCGCATTGGATCGTATGACGCCGTTTCTGGCCAGCGGTGGGATCAAGCCGGCGAATTATGCGTATCTCTGGGATCGTGTGGCCGTTAATACCGGCAAGTTACAGCGTTACGGTACACAGCCGACCTGGGAGTGCTCTGATTCAGGGCAGCTCACCTTGCAGCCGATGGAAGACCCCGAGGGCGTTAATGCACGGCGCGCCGAGATGGGGCTCAACACGGTAGAAGAGGGGCTCAGTAGCATGGCGGCAAGCGTTTGCTTTTAGTGGGCGTTGCCTACCGCTGGCGTAAGCCGATCTCGATAAACACCAGCAGTAACCCAACCGACAGCCAAGCATAGATTGGCACCTGCAGTGCGATGGATGCAAGGCTGTCGACGCTGATGTCGCGCGTCACAGCTTTTGTCGGTAACGCAGAAGACAGCCACGTAAGGGCTTTCCACAGTTGCGGTCCGGCAATCAAAAGCGCGAGAAGAAAACCTGCTAATGGCATGAATAAGCTCAATTTCTTTCGGCGGTTCAGTTGCTTCAAGACCTTCTGTCGAATGGCTTCATTCGTTGTACGGTGGCTCGCAAGGTGTGCCTCGAGTGCGGCATCAAATGCCGCCAGCGATGGCTGATTCGCAGTATCGTTATCCATGCTCATGGGTTGCTACCAGTTGTTGCGTTGCCCGGTTAATCAGCGATTTGACCGTGCCTAACGGTTTATCGAGCGTCTGCGAAATTTCATTGTGGGTCAAGCCCATCGCTCGCGAGAGGATCAACGCTGCGCGCGATTCGGGGTCGAGTGATGCCAGGATCGTTTGTACATCGATAGCGGCGGCCGCACCGTCTGCCGCACTACGGGCTTGGGGCTCATCTGCCAGCGCCGTCATCGCGTTGCTGTAGCGTTTCGTGCTTCGCAGGTTTTGCAGGAATTCACGATGCGCGATTCGGAACAACCAGGCCACGAGGCGACCGGAGCCGTCGAAGCGGTGAAGCTGCGACCAGGCTTTTGTCAATGTGGTTTGCGTCATGTCATCTGCATCGCTGTCGTTGCCGGACAAACCACGCAGGTAGCCGCGAAGCTGCCCGACGTAGGGTACGATCAGGGTATCGAAGGCTTTCGTATCGGACGAGTAAGCAGCGCGCTGTATCAGGCGCTGCTCCTCGGCTTCCGATAGCGCACCGGAGGCATCCGGCAAGATCGCTACTCCTGAGAAAGAGAGAGTTTGTGCATGACGATGTAGGCGAAGCCGACCAGCAGAGGAAACAGTGCGAGCCCTCTAAAAACACTGTTGGCTTCATCATCTGGCGCAAACAATGAAAACCCGAACATCGCTATCGCAATGGCGAGCAACACCAGGCCGCGGCGCAGGTCCCGGAACGGCGCCGGTTTGCCCTGACCAGTCAGCGCCTGGACAAGCTCTTCGGTTAACGCCTGATCTTTGTCGATTGCCTGGCGCAAGGTGGTTTGCTGTTCCGACCGCCAGCGCGCCTTATAAAACGCATAGATCGCGAAGCCGGCGATAACGCACAGGAACATGACAATAGGGATAAAGTCTTCAGCAGACATAGTGAGCTCCGTTTCAGGGTTATAGGTTGTCTTACCCTGCTGATGCCGGATCGGGAGATTTAGATGCACACATTAGGACTTTATCGTTTCCCTGTCGCATTCGAGGCACTGTATAGCGGGCTGGCGATGTGGCGCTAATAGCCGTGCTCACCGGTCTGTGGTCGGATTCCTGCGTTTGCGTTCACCCGTTTCCCGCGGCGGTAAGCCGGTATGCTGGGTGAGCAATTTGTTCTTTTTAAGGCGTTTCTTGTGAGCCAAGCCTGAATTCTTGCGTCGATGCGCTTCGTAAGACTTTTTCGGGTCATTTTTCGGCACCAACTGGTGTTCGCCGTCTCCGATCAGGTCCTTGCGACCCAGCGTTGCCAATGACTCGCGAATCATTGGCCAGTTGTCCGGATCATGGTAGCGCAACAGCGCTTTGTGCAGCTTGCGCTGTTCCGGTGTCTTGATGACGTCGACGCTTTCCGTTTTATAGCCGACTTTCGCAAGCGGGTTCTTGCCCGAGTGGTACATCGCGGTCGCTGTTGCCATCGGCGACGGATAGAACGCCTGTACCTGATCAGCACGAAAATCGTTGCGCTTGAGCCATAGCGCCAAATTGATCATATCGTCATCGGTTGTGCCCGGGTGGGCCGCGATGAAATAGGGAATCAGGTATTGCTCTTTGCCCGCCTGTTTGGTGAAGGTTTCGAACATCTCCTTGAATCGGTCATAGGTTCCGATGCCAGGCTTCATCATTTTGTCGAGCGGGCCGCGCTCGGTGTGCTCTGGTGCGATCTTCAGGTAGCCACCGACATGGTGAGTGACAAGTTCCTTCACATACTCCGGGTCCTCGACAGCAAGGTCGTAACGTAGACCTGATGCAATGAGAATTTTCTTGACCCCCTGGCAGATCACGCGCCTTGCGGTAGAGCTGGGTAAGCGAGCTGTGGTCCGTATTCAGATTGCTGCATACGCCAGGGTAAACGCAGCTTGGGCGGCGACACGCGGCCTCGATTTCCGGGCTCTTGCACGCCAGTCGGTACATATTCGCAGTAGGGCCGCCAAGGCCTGAAATGACGCCGGTGAAGCCCGGTACTTTCTCGCGGATATCCTCAATCTCGTTGAGGATCGACTCCTCAGAGCGGTTCTGAATGATGCGCCCTTCGTGCTCGGTAATGGAGCAAAATGTACAGCCGCCGAAACAGCCGCGCATAATGTTGACCGAGAAGCGGATCATCTCATAAGCAGGAATTTTCTTGTCGCCATAACTTGGGTGCGGCACGCGCTGAAACGGCTGATCAAACACGTAGTCCATTTCTTCAGTGGTCAGAGGGATCGGCGGCGGCGTGAGCCACACATCATGATCGCCATGAGCCTGCACGAGCGCGCGTGCGTTTCCCGGGTTGGTTTCCAGATGGAGTACGCGGTTTGCGTGGGCATAGAGGACAGCGTCATTGCGTACTTTCTCGAAAGACGGCAAACGGATTACGGTGCGATGCCGGTTGCGCTTTGCATCCGGAACGAAACGCATCGGTTGGCCAACGCCCGAATCTCCTGCGTCAGCAGGATCTGAGTCGCTGCTATCGCAGGCTTTCGTGTCGGTCGTACTGACATAGGGGCTGACGATGTGATCGATCTTGCCGGGTCTGTCGACTCGAGTGGAATCAATTTCCCACCAGCCTTCCGGTGTGTTGCGGCGTATGAATGCGCAGCCGCGAATATCCATCATGGTGTCGATGTTCTCGCCGCGCGAAAACCGATGCGATAGCTCTACCAGTGCGCGTTCGGCGTTGCCGTACAGCAAGATGTCCGCTGTCGCGTCGACCAATATTGAACGGCGGATATCTTCTTGCCAATAGTCGTAGTGGGCAATCCGGCGCAGCGACGCTTCGATGCCGCCAAGCACCAGTGGAACATCCGGGAATGCTTCGCGAACCCGTTGCGCGTAGACCAGTGAACAGCGATCCGGGCGTGATCCGGCTTGTCCGCCTGCTGTGTAAGCATCGTCCGAGCGTGCTTTGCGGTCGGCCGTGTAGCGGTTAATCATCGAGTCCATGTTGCCGGCGGTAACGCCGAAATACAGGTTCGGCTTGCCGAGCGCCTCAAAGGCATCTTTGGAGCGCCAGTCCGGTTGTGAAATCAGACCCACCCGAAACCCCTGGGATTCCAGTAATCGACCAATGATGGCCATTCCGAAGGACGGGTGATCGACGTAAGCATCGCCGGTGACCAGAATGATGTCGCAGCTATCCCAGCCGAGCGTGTCCATTTCGTCACGAGACATCGGCAGGAACGGTGCTTTCGGGTAGCACTCGGCCCAATACTTCGGGTAGTCGTAGAGTTTTGTTGGGTTTGTCGTCATTGCGTCGTCGTCGGCGATGATCGTTGAAACAGGCAGCGCGGAAGTGTAACAGGCTGATCGCTCACAATAGTGGGTCCACCGCGCACACCGGCGCTGTCCGCGTATGGGTCTAAATTGACGCGTGTGCGCATTCGGGTGGGGCGATGCGCGAGCGGTGTGATCCGGCAGCGTGCTGTGCAGACGACCATTACTCACAATTGATCTGCAAATGGGTAAGGCAGACTATATAAGTGCAATTGATACGCTTTCGTGGTACTTTAACTAGGAGATTCCAATGAAAGTGTTCTTGTTCGCGCTGACAGTTGTCAGCATTTTCGCAGGATCGAACGCGTCTGCGATAGAGTATTGGGAGGCCTGCAATGGCTGTACGCCATACCAGAAAACACAACAGGCGCGCGCGGTGGCGCCGGCCAATGCAAATGGTGAGTTTGACGTGTTCATGATGGATTACCACGCCGAGACGTTGCTGAAGTATCGAGTCACGTCGTTTTTCGAGCCATGGGAAGGGCTGAACTTCACGGCTGTGCGCTCGGTCCCCGTGCCTGATTATCAGGCAGAACAGTTCGCCTTGGATCTTGCCCAGATCAAGGCGGTCGTTGAGAGTATTGAGGACGTTGAGATTCCGCCTGACGTTATCGGTACGGCTTATGACATTGTCTTCGACCCAGGTTCGCGGCAAAGCGTTGCAGATTACATCTCCCACAATCTTGGTTTTTTTGACCAGTTCACCAGCACCGTCCTAATCCCGACTGTGTTCGTGGCGAACCTGATCAAGGTTGATGTTGTTTACATCTCGGTTAGATTCCCGGATGGCTCCAGAGCGCGTTATCAGCTGGTGGGTTTAGAGTCGGACAACGCAAACGTCCTCGACTTCGAATACCTGGAAGGCAGTGCGCGGGAGCCGGATGGCAACTTTATTCCGGAAGATGATGAAACAGCGCAAAGCTGGCAGGGTCGGTTTACAACGCCGGCGCGCGCCGAGCGTATGCGTCACTTCATCGATCACTGGTTTACCGGTGGGTTTAAAAACTACGTGTGTTCTTCAAGCGCGAATGGTAACGAGACGATCGTTACGTGTCGGCGCATACCAATTGTAGGGAGATAGCTTTGGATATCAGTGTCAGTTCGTTAGGTCAGATCATGTTGGCTTGGTTCTTTGTCGGTTTGCCAGTGATGTTGTGGCTAACCCGGCGGTGGGATTATTCATCGACGTCGAGGACGATCTACACGTTCGTATCGCTACTCGTGCCGATCGTCGGATGGTACATCCTGGCCGCTGTCATTCTGCACGGCATAACGCGTAACACTGGCAAGCGCAGTGTTGAACAGCCGGTCGGGCAGCACGACTGACACCGAAGTGCACTGGCGTTCCTCTGCGGAACGCCAGTGTTTTTACGTTTTGAGCAGGCTGCTGCGTTTGCGCAGCGATTTCACCATCGTATCGATGTGGTCTTTATTGGCCTCGCCATACGCGAGTTGCCGACCGAGTTGCATCACGGCAGCAGCCATCACCTCGACGGAGCCTGTCACCCCTAAGTGACGAAGTTTATCGCACAGATAGTGGTAGGGATTCACCTCTCCCAAACCTGCTTGCTGCTCTAACGCATCGCCGATCGTGAAGAGCACGCGTCCCGCCGGTGATGCCTGCTCAGCCAGCAGGTGTGTGACATAGAGGCTCGCCGTACGTCTTCGTCCGCTAGCCTTAATCTGGCTCGCGATGCGTTCCTCGATAGCTGTAAACAGCCATAAGGCGACCGCAGTCATAAGCCCGGCGCGGTTACCGAAGTGGTAGTGAATAGAGCCCTTCGTGACACCGGCTCTATCCGCAATTGATTCGAGAGATACATCAACGCCGCCATGCGTTTTGAACGTCTCGAATGCTGCTGCGATGATCCCGTTTTTCGTTGTTGTTCTGCGTTGTTCTTGTGTTGGCATAAGCCTAAGGATAGAGCAATCGATCTCAATTCACTACAGCTACTAGGAAACATACTGACTGTCAGTTAGTATGTTCATCATGAATACCAAAATTATCAACACGATTGAGCCGACCCTGAAACCAGGGCCACATCCCTACCAGAACGGCGCATGGAAGCCGCAGTATCAGGAAGTTGATGCGAGCGACATGCTCGTCATTGGTCAGATACCGCGCGATCTGTCGGGCGTCTATGTTCGCAACACGGAAAACCCTGTGCACGACGCGATTGGTGTTTACCATCCCTTCGATGGCGATGGTATGTTGCACACGATGTCGTTTCACAATGGCGAGGCGACCTACCGCAATCGCTTTGTGCGCACTGCAGGCTTTGTTGCTGAGCAAGAGGCAGGGCATGCGTTGTGGTCCGGGATCACGGCGGAGCCCGAGGACTCCCTGCGCGAGGGGTGGGGCGCACGCACGAGAATGAAAGATGCGTCGTCAACCGATGTGGTTGTGCACGCGGGCGAGATTGTATCCAGTCACTACATGTGCGGCGAAGGCTATCGGTTTGATCCCGATACGATGGAGCAGATCGGCACAGCTGACTGGGTGCCCGACGAAGGTGTGTCAGCGCATCCGAAGGTCGATCTTGAGACCGGCGAAATGATGTTCTTCAATTACTCCAAAAAGGCACCTTACATGCACTACGGAGTAGTGGGTGCCGACCGAACGCTAAAACATTTGATCCCTGTCGAGTTGCCGGGGCCCCGGCTGCCACATGACATGGCGTTCACCAAAAACTACTCGATTCTGATCGATCTACCGATGTTCTGGGACCCGACATTGCTCGTGGAAGGCGTGCATCGCGCCAAGTTTTTTCCGGAGTTGCCAACGCGCTTCGCTATTGTGCCGCGCTTTGGCAGTCCTTCGGAGATTCGCTGGTTTAAGGCAGATCCGACGTACGTACTGCATTGGATGAATGCTTACGAAGACGGTAACGAGATCGTGCTGGATGGTTATTTTCAGGAAGCACCGGATCCTGAGCCGTTGCCACTGCCGGGTGTCGATAAGCGTTTTTGCAAACTGCTGGCAGGTATCGACGAAGCATCGTTCAAGCCGCGTTTGCATCGCTGGCGCTTTAACCTTAAGACCGGCACCACGCGCGAAGAACACCTTGATGAGCGTAACCTTGAGTTCGGTACGTTCAACCAGCACTACGCAGGTCGTCAGTCGCGATACTTGTACTCAACGGCAACAAAACCCGGTTGGTTCTTGTTTAAGCGTATCATCAAGCATGACCTGCAGACCGGAGACTCGACGATGCTTGATTTCGGCAAAAATCGCTACGGTAGTGAGGCGCCATTTGCGCCGCGCGTCAATTCTCAGCGTGAAGATGACGGTTATCTTGTGTCCTTCGTCACCGATTTGATCGAGCAGCGCTCTGAATGCGTGGTCATTGACGCTGCGGACATCGAAGCTGGTCCGGTCTGCCGGATTATTCTGCCGCACCAGATATCCAGTGGCACGCACGCTACCTGGGCCTCGCACGATGAGATCGCCACTGGCAGAAAAGCAGCGTCAGCGGCATGATGCAGCCGGTCTACATTCTGGGTGGCGCGCAAACGGATTTCGCCAGGAACTGGACGCGTTCGGAGCAGACGTTGTTTGATTTGTTCGCCGCTGCGCTACACGCGGCTATGGCTGATTGCCATATCGATGCGTGTGATGTCGAGGTCGGGCATGTCGGCAATTTCGTTGCTGAGCTATTTACCGGTCAAGGTATGCTTGGTGGATTCTTCGGGCATGTTGATGCGGGTTTCGCCGGGATGCCTGCGACGCGTCATGAAGGGGCGTGTGCCTCAGGGTCGCTGGCAACACTTGCGGCTATGGCAGATATACAAAGCGGCCGCTATGGTCTGGCGTGCGTCGCCGGAATCGAATTGATGCGCAACGTCCCCGGCGACCTCGCGGGCGATCATCTGGGCGCCGCGATTTGGGTTGGCAAGGAAGCGCAGGGTCGTCGATACATATGGCCTGCAATGTTCTCGGATCTTGCCGATGAGTATCACCGTCGTTACGGCCTTGATCATGATCATCTTGTCGAGATCGCGAAAATCAATTTCGCTAATGCGAAGAACAATCCGAACGCACAGACACGCCAATGGCAACTCGACGACGTTCACTATGCCAATGATGACGAACATAACCCGGTGATTGATGGCTGGATGCGACGCCAAGACTGTGCCCAGATTACCGACGGTGCTGCAGTGGTGTTTCTGGCGAGCGAAACGGTCGCCCGCGAGTATGCGAAGCGACGTGGAATTGCATTCGACAGCATCGCGAAAATCGAGGGCTTCGGGCACACAACCGCGCCCATGCTCTTCGAAACCAAAATTCGCCACAGTGCAGGTCAACCCTACGTCTTTCCCTTCGTGCGAAAGGCAATCACCGATGCCTATGCGCGCGCGGGCATCGAAGGTCCAGCAGCACTTGATGCGATCGAGACTCATGACTGTTTCACGATTAATGAATACATGGCAATCGAACACTTTGGCATCACGCAGCCCGGCGAGGCATTCAAGGCAATAGAAGCGGGTCGGATCGCGATGACTGGCGACATCCCATTCAATCCATCCGGTGGGCTGATGGGAGGTGGGCATCCCGTCGGCGCAACCGGTGTGCGGATGTTGTTGGACGCCAGTAAACAGGTCACCGGCCGCGCCGGCGATTGCCAGGTTGCAGGCGCCAGGCGCGTGGCTACCTACAACGTGGGGGGCTCGGCGACCACAAACTGTGCGTTCATTGTTGGCGCATAGCTGCTACGCCATTTTTTGGTTTGTTTTTCATTCGTTCGCTGTTGCTGTGTCCGAGGCTGTAAACGTTGGTCGCGCCATTGTGCGTGCTACTTGCTCCCAATCCAGGCGACGTGTCGTCAACATGATTAGCGCCAAGACCATGAACAACAGCAAGCTACCCATGAGCAACGCGTAGTCCTCGGAACGCAGAATCATAAACAGCATGCCGTACAGCGTCGCGATAGCCGTTGCATACACGCCGGCCAGGCGTCGGTCGCCGAACACCGCATTGAGGTAAATGCCAATCAAGGTGGTACATGCGAGCGTCGCCACAAGGTATGCGCGCCCAAAACCAATGTGCTCAGCCATTGAAATCAGCAGCAGATAGAAAATAGACAGGGCGGCGCCAACCAAACCGTAGTGCACGGCGTGCAGCCGTCGCTTCGTTAGCGTCTCAGTGAGCAGGAACGCAACGAACGTTAATAGTACAAACAAAATACCGTACTTGGTCGCCCTGTCCGTGCGCGTGTACACATCCACCGTCTCGATGAATTTCACGCCGAGGATACGTTGCTCGACACCGTCGCATCGGTTCGTGCTGCAACCATCGATAAACTCTGTAGCCTGCGTGCTGAATGCCGAAACTTCCCAGCGCGCCGTAAAACCGCTATCCGTGATCGTACGCTCGACAGGAAGGAATCGACCACCGAATTGTGGGTGCAACCAATCAGCCGTCATCGCAAGGGTTGCATTGCCTGCAATGGGTGCGAAGTTCAGCTGCTGGCTGCCACGCAACGTGAAATTGAGCGTGAACGGCATGTTGGCCGACAAATCGATATCGGTAAGGTTCGCGTGTATGCCATTGCCCAGTGAGCTCAAGCGTGATCCAGGTCGAAACGCGAGCGTCTTATCCTGAAACTGCAATGCCGGTGATGCCCCGATCCCGCGCAGGTCTTGAATGCCGAGAATAACGCTAGGCGTGTTCCAGCCCACGAAGCCTTTCGAGGATTGCTCAAGCTCCTTAATCGCATCCGGTTCAAATCGCCCCGTCATTGCGATCGTCGTCTCGTAGACCGGTACCGAGTAGATACCCCGGCGACGCAGTTGCGTTGCAACATCGCTTGTGATGTTCAGCGTCTCTGCCGGCAAGATTCGATAGGCGACTCGAATTTTCTCGATGTTGACGTATCTGCCACCGCTGTCATGTACTTTCTCGCTGTAACGTTGCCGGTAAGGCAACAAAATCATCGGTGCGATGATGCGCTGATCGCCGGTCCAGCTATTGGCGATATCCCATAACGTTTGCTGCTGATAGCCATTGCGTTCCTGCACGACGCTGCGAATCATGGACAGCGGCACCATCAGTAGCAGGATCAGGCAACCGATCGACAGTGATTTGAGCAGTAAGGTGTTTCGCAGCATGGGACTCTCCGGGATTTGCGAAGAGTATGCGAAGTAATTCTGTGCGTCTGGTGTTGCGAAAGTGATGAATTGTGGCAACGCGAGACAGCGATACGGCGCCGTTCAATCAGATGACGCGGACACCGTATCCGTCACCCCGTCAGTCGGCTTTTATGATGCCCACGTCACCGTTGAGCGTTTTCATGCGAATCACTGGTCCACCGCCATTGATATTCGCGATGATCAAGTTCTCGACGGATACCTCGACCGTCCCGCTGTCCTGGCTCTTTGTGACCACCGGCTTACTGGGCTGGACGTCGACCTCGAAGTCGGACGCTATTTCGCCGCGCGAGGTGTCTACCTGAACCTGCACTTTGGGTGACGATGGCAAGCCGACAACGACATCGCCATTGAGTGACGTTAGCGATGCAGCGGAGACAGATCGCAAACTAGCGAACGACACGCGTACATCGTCGTTGACGGATTCGGCGATCACAGCATTAGCCGCGCCGGTGACGGTGACAGGCCCATTCGTATTTTGTAGCTGCATCTCCCCGGTAACATCGGTGATCAATATCGAGCCGTCATTCGTTGTCCAGGCGTGGATCGTCGCGGCGCGCGGGACGCGTACGACAAGTTCGATCGTGCTCATGCGCCAGTCAGAAGACACGGTGATGACATTACTCTCTTCTGTCGCGGACAGGCGGTAGCTGCCATTGTTCACCGGTTTGCTGCCGGACGGCGTAATGATCTGGCGGCGGTTGTCGCCACCGGCGATGTCAAGCTGCACATCACTGCGCTGCTCGCCGATCACATGAATATCCGCAGACAAAATACCGATATCGAGTGTCATCGGTTGACCAGGCTGCGACAGTTGGATCGCGATTGGCGAGCCTTGCGAAAAAGCGTTCGGGGTTACGATAAAAAGTGCAACCGCCGCAATGATGAACGCTGCCGCGCGATCTGTGATTCTGCAATGTTTCATTTGTCGGTACTCCGTGTCAGGCGAATGTCGCCGTTCAGGCTTTTGATAGTGAGTGTGTTGCCGCCGCTGCCCACGCGCAGTCCCGCGAGTTGTTCGATGTCGTATTGGTATCGACCATTGCTGTGTTGTCGTTCCACTTTAGCCGGCATGTCGCGACTGGAAAGATCAAGATCGCTGCGGATTTTTCCATTGCCAGTTTCAACGGCAAAGTCGACACTCACACCATCAGGTAGCGACAGCCTTATATCGCCGTTAAGCGTTTCAATCAGGCAATCGAGAGCAGGCTCTTGCGAGAACTGCGCATTGATGTCTCCGTTGAGTGCTTCGATCTTGTCGCATTGCCGCAGACCAGAGGTGCTGACCGCGCCGTTGATATTCTGGGCGCTGACAATGCCTGAAACGCCACTGACCTGAATGTCTCCGTCATTGATCGTGCTCACGTCCAGTCTGGTGCGAGGCGGCACGACCACCATAAGGTCAACATGCAGACGGCAGCGGTCGCAGCGCTGCTCGCGCGACCATTGTCGGTCGTTGCGTCCGACGCGAACAATGACGTCATTGCCCTGATTGTCGATATGCAGTGGGATCAGCGTCTTGGACAGCTCGAAGTCCTCTTGATTGGCAGCGCGTCGCTCCGTGCTGAAGGACATCGTAATGCGACCGGAATCACCCGTGACGATGTTGATATCACCCCAGATATTATCGATCTTGAGTGTCGGTGCGTCGCCGACAACGAATGTCTGCCGCCAGTCTTTTTTCTCAACAACTGGCTCTGCGTGAGCGGATGTGAGGCTCGCGCAGAGCAGAACTAAAACGGTAACCATGAGTTTCATATTTCCATCTCCCCGATGGTGTCACTGACGTAGCCGGCCAGCGATGGATGAATGTCTGTTGCTTTCACATGTTCCTGCAGCGCCCGCAACAATTGCCTGTCACCGTGTCGCAAGACCAGATCAACGATCGCCATCTGTACGATGGGTGATTCACCGCGGACCAGCAGGCGTAGAATCTGCATCGATGTTGCCTCTGAATTGACGTTCCGACCCAATGCAGCAATGGCCGCAGAGCGCACTGACGGCACGGCGTCAGTCGCTGCGCGCTCCAGCAGAGCGCCGGCGATTACCGGGTCGGGTTCCGTGAGCGTGGCGGCCTGCAATGCAGCAGCCAGTCGCTCGCTGGGCGATGCGGCGTTCAGTCGGCTCATCAACAGTTGCTGGTTAACCGCGACGAGCTGTGTCTCGAGACTCGCCATACGTTGGTCAAGATGATTTCCGCTGCGCCCGACGCCCAATCCGATAGCGATACCGAACACCGCGGCGAGCATCATCCCTAGCGCAGGTTGCGGCGCGAACAGTAGTCGTCGTAACCACCGGTGGCCATTCGCGTGCGCGCTGCGTTGGTGGATATCGTCCATGACGCGCTGGCGCAGCTGTTGTGCAGGCTCCACCTGTGCAACGCGTTCCAGCGCTTGCCACAGATCGCGCTGCGGGTCGTCGCCCATCAGGGTAGGGTCGTTATCGATTTGTTCAGACATTGCTGACCACTCCGTTCAAAAGTTCGAACACTGCCGTAAGTGCTTTCATTGCACGGTGCATTCGCACGCGTGCTGTTGCGGGGGTACAACCGAGCGCGCTGGCTAACGATTGATAATCGGCAAACTCAAAGCGACCCAACCAGATGATGTCGCGCTGCTCAAGCGGCAGACGAGCCAACGAGCGCTCTAGCAGCTGTACATCTTGCTGCCCTGCAGCGGCTTGTTCCGCGCTGCGTGAGTCGACGAGTTCTTGCGCGAGAACCTCATCAGCATCCGTGCGCGTTTGCTGTCGTTTTGCTTGCCGTAAATGATCAAAAGTGAGGTTGCGCAAGATATGAAATGCCCACGACTTGAAGCTCGCCTCGTTACTAAAACTACTCGCTTTCTTCATCAATCGGAGAAACAGCTCCTGGACCAGGTCTTCACTGTGCGCCGCATTGTTCGTCAACCGCAGCGCGTAGTTATAGAGGCCTTTGTGATGGCGCTCATACAAGGTGCCAAGACATGACGCATCGCCTTGCGCTACCCATTGAATTAGTTGTTCGTCCGACACTGCTTGCATGTCAATTCCCAGCCTTATGTAGGTAAAGACGAGCTACGTGCGAAAGTGTTACAACAAATTGTGCCCATTGTTGGAATGCTGCTTTGCCCGGCATCGCCACGTTAGCGAGCGTCGGGCACAGACGAGTGGCGGTTTCGCTTGGGCTTCGGTCAGGATTGGGGCGGCGGCGCGGCATCGGTATACTCTAACGCAGCGATGCAGAGGAGCGGCGACGATGACAAGTATCAACAGGTACAAAGGGGTGTGTTTACTCGTGGGGCTAGCCTTAGTGTCGACGGTAGGCTGTGAGTCGACCGCAACACGGTTGGTTTCCGAAGACCAGGAGCTGCAATGGTTTGTCGGTTGTTGGCAAACCGCAGATGGCCAGACTGAGGAGACTTGGGCGCGTTCTAAAGAGGGCAGTCAGCTGTTTGGATTCAATGTGGTCGAGCGCGACGGCGCGCGTGTTTTTTTTGAACAGCTGCGTCTCGACCGCGATGCGGCCGGTTGGCGATTCATGGCGTATCCAGGTGGCCAGGGTCCCACTGAATTCAAGGGTACGATGTCTGGTACGCAGAAAATCGTTTTCACGAATAACATGAACGACTACCCGCAGAGAATTGTGTACGAGAGTCGATCTGACGGGCTGTTCGCAACGATAGCGATGGCCGATGGCAGTGAGCTTCGTACTTGGCAGTACTCGCGGTGCCCGTCGGATGATGCCCGTTGATTGCGCTGCGTCCCGTCGAATGGGGTCAGCGACTGGCGCGGATTCTGTCTTGATTTCAGCGGGCTGTAGATTGTGAATACGCTGCAAGTGACGGTCTTCGGTGCTGGCTCTATCGGTTGCTATGTCGGTGGGCAGCTCGCGCACGCGGGTATCGATGTACGTTTTATCGGACGCCAGCGTTTTCAACAAGCGTTACGGTCTCGCGGACTGACACTGACGCACTTCGATCGCAAGCCAATCGTGGTGAGCCCAAATGCGTTCTCATTCGACACTGAGCTGTCCGATGCAGACGTTGACGTGGTTTTGGTGTGCGTCAAATCACAAGATACGCAGCAGGCTGGCATCGCACTGTGCACAGCACTGCGAGAGGATACGCTGGTTATTAGTCTTCAGAATGGCGCGAGCAATGCAGACGTGCTGCGTGCGGCGATGCCGGGTTTTACCGTCCTGGCAGGCATGGTGCCGTTTAACGTGACTGGTACCGGGCCAGGTGCGTTTCATTGTGGTACGCAGGGTGATCTTTGTATCGAGCAACACAACGATGAACGGCTCGCAACCTTGCGCAGCGGGTTTGAGCGTTCTGGTCAGGGTTGCCTGCTGTCCGAATCGATAGATGCAGTGCTATGGGGCAAATTGCTGGTCAATTTGAACAATGCCATGAACACGCTTTTTGGCGGTCCGTTGAAAGCCGGGTTGCTACAACGCGACTATCGGCGCGCTTTGTCTGCGATGATCGAAGAGGCGCTCGGCATTGTGCGTGCCGCGGGTATCCAGCCCGAGAGGTTTGGCGGTGCGTCTCCGGACATGATGATCCGCATCTTGCGGCTGCCGAACGTCATTTATCGCGTCGTGATGAATCTTGTTGTCAAGATTGATGCGAATGCTCGCTCGTCGATGCTGGATGATCTCGAAGCAGGGCGACCCTCCGAGGTCGATTACTTGCAGGGAGAAATCGTTCGGTTGGCAGCGTCGTTGCAACGTAGCGCGCCGATCAATTCGACTGTGTTGTCTTTGGTAGAGCAGGCATTCGTCGCCGGGAAGTCGCCGCGTTTGATGGGCGCTGATATTTGGCGAGTGATCCAAAGTCCAAATTGATGACGCCGGGTCTGCGCGAGCGAGTACACTACGAGCCGGTTACGAACAAAGAACGGGAAGTTCAAAATGAAGCCTGCGTTCTGGCATGACAAGTGGGAACAAGCACAAATCGGATTTCACAATAACGATCCACACCCGTTGCTCGTCACTCATTTCAGTGCACTACAGCTTAAGGAAGGCGCACGCGTTTTCTTGCCGCTATGCGGTAAGACGCGTGATATCGCATGGTTGCTCGCGCGCGGCTACGAGGTGGTTGGCGCTGAGCTGAGTGAAATCGCAGTCCAACAGTTGTTTGCCGAATTGGACGTTGAGCCGAGCGTCGATCGACGTCATGCGTGGGCACGCTACAGTGCGCTGCATATCGACGTGTTTGTCGGCGATATTTTCGATGTCCAACCGGATTCGGTCAGGCATATTGATGCGGTTTACGACCGTGCGGCACTCGTTGCGTTACCTGAGACGATGCGTCCCGACTACGTCGCACATGTTGCTGCGTTGACAGACCACGCGCCGCAGCTTCTGATTAGCGTCGAGTACGATCAATCCGAGATGAAAGGGCCGCCGTTTTCGATTACTGATGACGAAATCGAGCGTTGTTATGCCGACCATTTTGAATACTCGCAACTTGCGAGCGTCAATGTTGTCGGTGGTTTAAAAGGCAGATGCGACGCGGACGAAAACGTCTGGTTGCTGCGAGCGCCGCAGCTCGCGCACAGGAAATAAGTGTTATGGCATTTTTCGAACGTCTGTTCAACGCGCTGATGGGTATACCCGCTGCATTAGCGAATTGGGTATCAGGACCGGACTTCGGCTTTGAGCTAGGCGTATTGGTCTTTGCACTGATCGTCGCGGTCGCATTGACGCTGCTGTTACGCGTAATCATCGGCAAGTTGTTAGGCGAATCGCTCGCTACGCGTTATCCACGTCTGAATGCGTTGCTGTTGCCAGTGTTGATATTGTTTTGTCTGGGTGTCGGCGTTGCGTTCGTTGAGCAATACGATATCTATCCATTAGCCATTCGAGCGGCGCGTGGTGTCGCGTTCATCTATCTGCTCGTTGTCTTCGCACGCTTGTTCACACAGGGTAGCCCGGCCGGTGTGCTGATTCGGTGGCTCGGTATTCCATTGGCAGCGCTCCACGTATTTGGCGTACTTGATGATGTGACCGGCTATCTCGATGCTCAGCGTTGGACGATCGGCAATATTGAAGTATCAGTCTACGCGCTGCTGCGCACGCTGATTTTCGGTACGGTGCTCTTCTGGTTCGGGCGCCTATCCAGCACGGCTGGCAAGCAGGCAATACGCAGCCGAAAGAACCTCGATATCGGTACACGCGAAGTGCTGGCCAAGCTGTTCGAGATCACGCTTTTTGTGGTTGTCTTCTTGCTGCTGCTGCAAGTCATGGGGATCAACCTCACCGCGCTTGCGGTGTTTGGCGGCGCTTTGGGTGTTGGTCTGGGTTTTGGGCTGCAGCAAATCGCCTCGAACTTCATTTCAGGTCTGATCATTTTGCTGGATCGCTCAGTGACGATCGGCGATTACATCGAGCTAGAAGACGGTCGAGCGGGTGTTTTGCGCGACTTGACGATGCGCTATGGCGTATTGGAGACGTTTGATGGCAAAGATGTAATGGTGCCCAACGAGAAGTTCATTACGAGCCAGTACGTCAACTGGACCCATAAAGATCCAAAGCAACGTTATTCGCTGGAATTGTCGGTTGCCTACTCGACCGATCTGGATTTGTTGTTCGACAACATCCGCTCAATCTGCAAGGACCATCCGCAAGTGCTGAGCGATAGTGATTTACCCATTGCGATGCGACCAGACGCGGAAATCGCTGGTTTCGGCGATTCCGGCATCGACATCCTTGTTGAGTTCTGGATGGAAGGTATTGATGACGGCGAGAACCGCGTCTGCGCTGATTTAATGCACAGCATCTGGCGCTCGATTCAGTCTCACGGCATGCAGATTCCGTATCCTCAACGAGAGGTACGTATTCTCAAGGACGACTGAAGAGTCAGTGCTATATGAGATGCGCGTTGAAGAAACGTAACGTGCGCTGCCACGATTCTTGTGCGGCATCTGCATCAAAGCGCGGCGTTGTGTCGTTGTGGAAGCCGTGATTGGCGTTGTCGTAGATATAGGATTCGTAACTGTTGCCGTGTGCATCTAGCGCTTCACGCAGGGCCGGCCATCCCGCATTGATACGTTTGTCGAGCTCTCCCAAGTGGAATTGCAGCGGTGCTTTGATAGCGGGTACATCTTCCGCGGGCACCTGGCGGCCGTAGTAACACGATGCGGCACCGAGCGTTGGAAGGCGTACTGCTAACGCATTGGATACGCCGCCACCGTAGCAAAACCCGACACTGCCGACGCGACCAGTACACTGCGGGTGGGTCATGAGTAGCTCTGCGGCTGCGACAAAGTCTTCGAACATTTCTTTGCGATCGCGTTCGCGTTGCCGGGTTCTGCCATCGTCGTCGTTCCCGGGATACCCACCCACCGGGAATAGCGCGTCCGGTGCCAGCGCAATAAAACCGGCGACCGCAAGGCGTCGCGCGACGTCTTCGATGTAGGGGTTCAACCCGCGGTTTTCGTGAATGACGACGACACCGGGCCACGGACCGTCTCCGGCAGGATGGGCGAGCAGGCCGGACATTTTGCCCGCACCCTTCGGTGAATCGTAAGGCAGAATCGTTGACGCAATGCGCTTATCATCGGGCTCGACTTGCGCTGCGAGCGCGTATTTCGGCATGACTGCCGCCGCGATTGCCGCTGACGTGACCGTGCCGGCCGTCATCGCGGTTGCGCGACGGAAAAACTCACGGCGATCGAAAGCGCCGTGGACATAGCCATCGTATAACTCGAGGATACTTTGGTCAGGAACGTAAGGGGTGTCATCGCTCATTGTACGGAGTCCTCTTTAGCGCTATCAAACACACGCGTTGCGTTCTAAAATAATGCGTCATTTAGACGACAGATACCACTATGGGTGATCGTATGCGTAGCTTGTTTGCTGTTCTCATTGTTTGCTGCCTCAGCATTATCGTCAGTCATGGCGCGTTCGCCAAAGAAGGTATGTTTACGCCGGACCAGCTGCCCGAGATTGCTGATAATTTGCAAACAGCCGGTCTTAAGCTGGCGCCAGAGTCGCTTCAGGATCTGACGGCGTTTCCAATGGGCGCCGTCATTTCGTTGGGTGGGTGTACCGCGTCGTTCGTCTCGGACGAGGGTCTGGTCGTGACCAACCACCATTGCGCGCGAGGCTCGGTGCAATTTCAGTCAACCGAGGAGAACAACTATCTGGAGCTGGGGTTTCTTGCTGCCGACAAAAAGGCGGAGATTCCTGCGGCACCAGGCTCGCGTGTTTATGTGACGATCGCCGTCAGCGACGTCACGCAACGCGTTACGGGGC
This sequence comes from Pseudomonadota bacterium, assembly GCA_039815365.1. Taxonomy (GTDB): domain Bacteria; phylum Pseudomonadota; class Gammaproteobacteria; order Steroidobacterales; family Woeseiaceae; genus CALBPI01. The sequence continues at coordinate 30,763 of JBCBZK010000012.1, forward strand.
AACTACCGGCATCACTGTCGGGAGATGCGCGCTACGACGCTATCGAACAAAACCGCAAGTCGCTGATCGCTGAATGCGAAGCAGACGCTGGGCACCGATGTCAGGTGCCATCGTTTTTTGGTGGGCTGCAATACAAGCTCATCAAACGTCTCGAGATACGTGATGTGCGGTTGGTTTATGCGCCGGCGGATGCGATCGGTCGCTATGGGGGTGATATCGACAATTGGCAATGGCCGCGGCATACCGGTGATTTCGCCTTTTATCGTGCGTACGTTGATCGTGATGGCCGCTCCGCAGATTTCTCAGAAGACAATGTGCCCTATCAACCGGAGCACATACTCAACGTATCGTCCGCTGGTTTGGACGACGGCGATTTCGTTATGGTCGCCGGCTATCCTGGTTCGACGTCTCGCTATAAACGACTCGCGGAGGTGACCAGTACGTTCAATTGGCGTTACCCGACATTCATTGATTTGCTCGGCAACTGGATTGGCGCGATCGAAGACGCTGCGCCTGTTGGTAGCGATACGCGGATCAAGTATGAGTCACGTCTGGCTGGGCTGAATAACTACTACAAGAATTTGAAGGGACAGATTGACGGCGCGCGGCGTGTTGGTTTGGTTGATCGACGCAAGCAACGTGAAGTAAGCCTGAACGAATGGGTTGCTGAGCAAAAAAATGATCCTGGCTATGCGGACGCGATCAAGGCACTGGACGCCTTGTCCGAGGAAAGCGCCGAGGCGTCGCGACAGTTGTTCTGGTATGACAACGTGACGCGTCCACAACTACTGGATGCGGCGGCGCGATTGTATCGGTTGGCGAACGAGCGCGAGAAACCCGATGCTGATCGTAGAACCGGGTTCCAGCAGCGTGACATGCAACGTTTTGAGCAGCGTTTGCAAGCGTTGGAGCGCCGTTTCGATCCGGTCGTCGACAAAGCGGAGTGGCTCGTGTTTCTCGAAGGCTATCTTGCACAACCCGCTGCCCAGCGCGTCCCAGCATTTGATCTTGCGATGGGTTTGACCGATACGTCACAGGTAGCCGATATCGCGCCTCGACTCGGTGCGATGTATGACAAGACGCGGTTGTCCGACGTCGATGAGCGATTGCGTCTGATGGGCGCGAGCGTCGACGCGTTGCAAGCGAGTGACGATCCATTTATGCAATTGGCGGTAGCGTTATACGATGAAGCAATCGCCCAAGAAGACGCAGAGAATGACCGGAAAGGACGATTTGCGGCGCTTGAGCCACAGTACATGCAAGCGATCATCAGCTGGCAACGTGCCCAAGGGTTCGCTGCGTATCCGGATGCGAACTCAACACTGCGCGTTACCTACGGCAACGTAATGGGCGGCGCGCCACGCGACGGTTTGGTCTACACGCCGTTCACGACACTGACTGGCATTCTTGAAAAAGATACTGGTGAGTTTCCATTCAATGCACCTGCAGCGCAGCTGGCCGTTATCGAATCTGAGGATGTAGGGCGTTACGCACTCGACTCCATCGGTTCCGTGCCGGTGAACTTCCTGACCGATCTTGATTCAACCGGTGGTAATTCCGGTTCTGCGACGTTGAATGCGCAGGGTGAGCTTGTCGGGTTATTGTTCGACGGTACGTTTGAAAGCGTGAATTCGGATTGGGATTTCGATCCGCGCATTACACGCTCTATTCATGTCGACAGTCGCTACATGCTGTGGGTGATGGAGAAAGTGGACGGCGCGACGCATCTGATTGACGAGATGGTGATCGTCGGTCGTTGACGGCCGACGGTAAGTCCAAAGCACAGGGCTTAATTACAGACGGTCGAACCACAGCGATGTGTCAGAACGTAATTGCACGTGCGCTCTGCTCATTGATGTCAGCGAGCACGAAGCCTTCTGTCTGATCTGCCAGCATCGCAATCCGCATGCCGCTACCATTCCATGCGGCGGACATGCCGGCACTGATGTAACCGTCGTTGCTGCCGATCGCGTTCGCAATAATCACGAACATGCCGTACTGTTTTGCGTTTATCGCACAGTGTGCGTGGGCCGTTCGCATGTTATCGACATGCTTCGCCGCGCTGGCAAGGTAGATGTTGGCGCCCAGCGCTGCGGCTGCTTGTGCATGCTCGCCGTTGATCGTCTCAAAGCAGACGGCTGGCGAGATGTTCTGTTCGCCTTTGGTGAACAGCGGATGTTCGCTACCTGCCGAGAACACCGCGGTTTCATCATCATGTAGATACTGCTTGGCGTAGCTTGTGCACGTGCCGTCAGGATGAAAAAAAAGCTGCCCGATTGCAGGTTTGTCTGCGGTTAGAAGGGGTAGGCCGACGCCGATGCTTGCCCCGGCAAGTTTGCTGGCATTGGCAAATGCACGCAAACGCTGGTCGTCGGCACTCATCGCGAGTGTCGCTGCATGTCGTGGTTCGTAGCCTGTCAACGATAATTCGGGAAACACGATGACATCGGCTTTGCTTGGTTGAATCTGACTGATGCAATTCAGGTGTTTCGCGATGTTGGCTGGCAAGTCACCCGGTATCGCCTCGATTTGCACGGCAGCGATATGCATCAGGCAGTGTGAGCCGCAACGCCAACGCTGTACTGCGCGCGCAAGTATTCTTCATAGGTACCGGTGAAATCGACGATGCCATCGGGTGTCATCTCGATAATGCGCGTGGCTAACGATGAGACGAAGTCGCGGTCGTGGCTGACGAAGATCAGCGTGCCCGGGTAGTGTTCCAGTGCGAGGTTCAACGCTTCGATAGATTCCATATCGAGGTGATTCGTAGGTTCATCCATGACGAGCACATTCGGTTTCTTTAATGCAAGTTTTCCGAACATCAGTCGGCGTTGCTCGCCACCGGAAACGACCTTGACTGATTTCTCGCTGTCGTCTTTGGAGAACAACATGCGACCTAATGTCGCCCTGATCATTTGTTCATCAGCACCTTTCGGTTGCCACTGTGATGTCCATTCAAACAAAGACATGTCTTGCGGGAATTCCACGGCCGGATCTTGTGCGAAGTAACCAACGTCAGCATTTTCAGCCCATTTTATGCTGCCCGCGTCTAGGTCAACGTCATTGAGCAACGCGCGCAGCAGTGTGCTCTTGCCGATGCCGTTCTGCCCCAGAATCGCGACTTTGCTGCCGGCTTCGATCGTTAGATTCAATTGCTTGAACAGTGCATCGTCATCAAATGTCTTGCTGATCGCGTCGGCCTCCACGGCGATACGACGCAACGGTTTGTTCTCGTCGAAACGAATGTAAGGGCTGACGCGACTCGATGGCTTGATGTCTTCGAGTTTGATTTTCTCCAGCTGTCGTGCACGTGAAGTCGCTTGTTTGGCTTTCGATGCATTGGCTGAGAAACGGCTTACAAACGTCTGCAACTCAGCCATCTTGGCTTTCTTCTTTGCATTATCGGCATAGAGCCTTTCGCGCGCTTGCGTCGCGGCCGTCATGTAATCGTCGTAGTTACCGGGAAACAACTGCAGTCGACCGTAGTCCAGATCTGCGATGTGTGTGCAGATGCTGTTCAGAAAGTGGCGATCGTGCGAGATGATAATCATCGTTGATTGTCGCGTGTCGAGAAACTCTTCCAGCCAGCGAATGGTGTTGATATCGAGGTTGTTCGTCGGCTCGTCGAGTAACAGCACGTCGGGGTCAGCAAATAACGCTTGCGCCAACAGCACGCGCAGTTTCCAGCCAGGGGCGATCTCACTCATTGGCCCGTGGTGCTGTGCTACCGGGATACCGACACCTTCAAGCAACTCGCCGGCGCGTGATTCCGCGGAATATCCATCCATCTCGGCGTATTCAATCTCGAGCTCCGCGACGCGCATACCTTGTTCGTCACTCATCTCCGATAGCCCGTAGATGTGGTCGCGTTCCTGCGTTACTTTCCAAAAAGCGTCATAACCCATCATGACAACGTCCAGGACGCGGTACTGCTCGTAAGCAAACTGATCCTGTGACAATTGTCCGATCCGGGCATTTGGCACAAGAGAGACGTTGCCGTGAGTCGGCTCAAGCTCTCCGGCAAGAATTTTCATGAACGTCGATTTGCCGCAGCCGTTGGCACCAATCAGACCGTAGCGGTGGCCATTACCAAAGGTAACGGAGATGTTTTCGAACAGCGGTTTCGCGTCGAACTGAATCGAAACGTTGGATGCGGAGATCACGTAGAGATACCTATTGTTAGTCAAGGTGCGCGCGCAGTACGGGATGTACGAGCCACACCGGCCGATATGGCGCGAAATGGTAACAGGAAAGGTGCCGAGTCGCTGGAATTCCAGTGTCTGGCGGATCAACCGGCGTCATTGAGGTTGGCACCTCTCAATTACCTGCGCGTTTCGCGTCGGCGCATGACACCGCTCGGTGTACATTATGGCTCATGACAGTTCAACACCTTGATTTTGAAGCCCTGTATCGCGCACTGATCCAGCGTGACGACAGCTACGATGGCCGCGCTTTCGTTGGCGTAACCAGTACCGGAATATTCTGTCGCTTGAGTTGTTCGGCGCGTAAGCCCAAGCGAGAGAACTGTGAATTCTACGCAAGCGTCTCGGCGTGCATCGATGCGGGTTTTCGGCCATGCAAACGCTGCGTGCCAATGAGCGTTGCTGCTGAGGCGGATCCGTTGGTGGCAAGGCTGGTTGCGGCAATGGCTGCACGACCCGAGCATCGCTGGACCGAGAAAGATGTCCACGACTTGGGATTGAATACAGCGTCTGTCCGCCGCAGCTTCAAACGTCACTATGGCATGACGTTTCTGGCGTTTGCACGATTGTCGCGATTACAGCAAGGATTTGTCGCCCTGGCAGACGACCGCACCGTTGTCGACGCGCAGTGGCATGCTGGGTTTGAGTCCGGCAGTGGTTTTCGGCAGGCGTTTGCAAGGCTGCTCGGCGTAACGCCACAGTCACTGCAACGAGCAGGGTCGTTACGCGCAGACTGGATTGAATCGCCGCTCGGACACATGATTGCCGTTGCTGATACGCAGCGGCTGCATCTACTGGAGTTTATTGATCGCCGCGCGCTTCCGACGGAGCTCAAACGGCTACAAAAGAACACCGGCGAGGGAATTGGCATTGGTCGCTGCACGCCTATTGATCGTATCGAAGCTGAGCTGGCAGCCTTTTTCGAAGGGCGCGCCGCGCGTTTCGACACGCCGCTCGCGTTGCACGGGAGCGAGTTTACGCGCGTCGTGTGGTCCAAACTGAGGCAGATACCCGTTGGCGAGACCCGCAGTTATTCCGACATTGCCGCTGAGGTCGGCCGGCCTGCAGCAGTTCGCGCGGTCGCGCGCGCGAACGGTGCTAATCAGCTGGCGATCATCGTGCCTTGTCATCGCGTCATCGGCGCAGACGGATCGTTGACCGGTTATGGCGGCGGGTTGTGGCGCAAGCAAAAGCTGATTGAGCTGGAACGCAAGTTAGCTAGCGTTTGAAGTTTACAAACCTGATGCATCAGGTAAACGCACTGGTGCTCAACCGCGTCCAATTGTCTTAAGACTCAAAAGCTGTGGAGCCATACGATGCGATTTTTCGGGTACCTCGTTCATGCTGCTGTGTTGCTCTGTGCGACGCAGCCTGTGCATGCCACGTTTTCCATTGCTGCCTGTGAGGCGGACAGTGGTCGTTGTGGCGTTGCCGTTGCGACGCACAACCTGTCGGTCGGGCACGGCGTGCCGTTCGCTGAGTTCGAGGTAGGAGCGGGTGTGTCACAATTTGAAACGAATGCGTGTCATGCGCCCGCGGCGCTCGCAAGTTTGCGCCAGGATGCAACCGCGGCTCGTGCGCTTGAAGCAGCGTTGTTCGCCGAACGCGAATGCGATGACGGCCAAGACGCCACGTATCGTCAGATCGGCGTGGTGAGTTTTGGCGGGTCGTCTGCGGCACATACCGGCCGCGAAGCGGCGGGTTTCGCCGGCAGTCGCTCGCAAGGTTTGGTGACCGTCCAGGGTAACGGGCTTGCGTCCGAGGCAGTCCTTGCTGCGATGTGGGATACGTTTCACCAATCCTCGGGCGGGCTTGGTGCACGTTTGTTGTTGGCGCTCGAGGCAGGGCATAACGCAGGTGGTCAGCGAATCGGTGTGATGTCGGCGGCATTGATCGTGGCGACCGAGAACGGGTGGCCGGTGGATCTAGATTTACGCGTCGACTTCGCACCGGCGACAGCAGTAGCTGAGCTGCGCGTCATTTTCGATGCGAACTACGCGCGACAGTTGTTGTTTCGTGCGCGCCGTACGCCATCAGAACGACAGGCGGAAGCATTAATCTCTGAGGCGTTGCAACGCGCGCCAACCTGGGATCGAATGTGGTTGAGAGCGGCACGCATGGCGCGGGACGCCGGCAACACGAACGAAGCGCAGTTTCGAGCGTGTCGTTTTGCTGCTCTCAATCCGGTATGGGCCAGTACACTGGACGCGGAGTTCGATTTTGATGAATGTGCGCGAGGTCCGGTTGTATCGCACGGTGTGTCAGCGGCGCAGGCAGAGCGCATGTGGATAGAGTAAAATAGCGTATCGATCAGGATCAGCGAACGCGGATCGCATATTCGGAGCAATCATGTCTGTAGCACAAACGAAACCGACACTCTCACCACCGAAACGCTGGGCTGTGTTGGGCGAAAGCCGCGCGGCAATCGATGTCGCGCGGATGTGGTTGCCATTGGCGGCCAGTGAGTGCGCCAAGCAGGATGTCCGGCAAGATCGTTTTATTATCGTAGTGCCTGGTTTCGCCGCGGGCGACGCATCAACCAAGCCGCTGCGTCGGTATCTGCAAAACAATGGTTATCGTGCCGAAGGTTGGGGGCTCGGGCGGAATCTTGCCGGCGCTGACTTGAATGCGTCGCTAGAGGATTTGACGGATCGCTGGGATCCGGAGCCACAAGTGGAATACAACGGCGAGGCTGGCGTTCCGTATCTGTGCGATCGTTTGACCGAGCGCGTGCAAGCGCGTTACGACGACGTTCAGGTACCGATAACGCTCGTGGGTTGGTCGCTCGGTGGCTATCTTGCGCGCGAGGCGGCACGTGATTTGCCCGATATCGTCGATCAAGTCATTACAATGGGCAGTCCAATCATTGGGGGTCCCAAGTACACGACAGCAGCCAAGTTTTTTACGGCTCGTAACCAGGACTTGGACTGGATCGAGCGCGAGATCGAAAAGCGTGAAGTGCGACCGATTCAGCAACCGATTACGGCGATCTATAGCAAGAGCGATGGTGTCGTCGGTTGGGCCGCTGCTCAGGATTATTTCTCGAAAGATGTACAACACATTGAAGTGTCGGGCGCGCACATCGGTTTAGGGTTTAACCCTACGGTTTGGCGACACGTTATGGCTGCGTTGCAAGGCACTAGCTAGTTCAAGTGTGCCTTACGGTCGGTAGGTTGATGTCGCCGCGTTATCGGTCGAGCAACTCACGCGGCGCGCGCCAGTTGGGTAGTTGACGGAGACGTTCAAGCCAATCACGCACATTGCCCGGCACGTTGACTTGCGCCTCGTCAGCGAGGAACAAGTAACCGCAAATAGAAAAGTCGGCGATCGTAGGTGTGTCGCCTACAACGAATGCGCCCGTTTTACCGAGACGCGCATCTAACACACCGACGTCGCTTGTATATCGAGCTGACAACCACGCGCGCGCATCAGGCTGTAGTCGCGAATCGTCGAATAGTTGGTCCGCGCGCAGTTGCGGCAGACACATACCGATCTTGTTAGCTTCCCAGAACAACCACTCAAGAGCGTGCTGCAAGGCGTGTGCATCTTCGCCACCCCAGCGGCGAAACTTCTGCGCGAGATGCATAAGGATTGCGTTGGATTGCGTGTAGGCAACCCCTGCATCTACGAGTAACGGCACCTCACCGAAGGAGGCGTGCTGCTGAAACTTGGCAGGTCGGGATTCACGCGGCGAAAAGATATCGATCAATGTGTAATCGTGTTCGATCTCGCCGACGCTGAGCAACAGCGCAACCTTATAGGCATGTCCCGAGTCCGGGTGTCCAAAAAAATGCATTCAGGGTGTGCTCCGCTAATACTTTTCTGTAGGTCGAGATTAGCCGGTACGGCGCAGCAAGTCGACGGCGAGAGTAGCGATGACCAACGGCCGCACGACGGGCCACGACGACGATAGACGCGCCGGTTAGCTCGCAGACAGCGGCGACTGCTGTGTGAACGCGTGTATCGCAGCAAACGCGGCCTCAGGGTCTTCGAGCTCGAGAAAGTGCCCCAGTGTTGCGAACGCGTGGTATTCGACGTTCTCGGCCAGGCGCTTGGGTGTCTGGGCGTTCTCCGGCGGGTGTGAGCCATCGGCGAGTCCCCAAAGCGCTAGTACCGGTTGGGTAGGGCGACCAAGGACGACATTTGGATCCATATAACGCTGGTAGGCGCTTGCCAACGACCACAATGCGCCGTGCGTGAATGACTCCGCAGTGCAATGACAAAACGTATCGTGCGCATGCGCAGCGCCGACTGACAATCGGTACCAGTCGGGCATGCGCTTCGGCGCCATGCGCTTCATGAGGTATTGACCCAGAAACGGTTTCGCCAAAATCCCCTTAGGGTCTCGTCCTGCCTTCCATCGAGCAAAAGCCTCGACGTCTCCCGTCTGCATCAATACGAGCCGGGATACCAATTCCGGATAACGCGTGGCGATATCCACGGCGGCCAGGCCTGCCACGCATGAGAACGCCAGTATGGCTTGCTCGCCTGCGACACTGCGCAAAAATTGGGTCAAATCGTCGTTCGTCTCACGCCAGCCGAAACTAAAATGCGTGTTCGGTGCGGAAAACCCCATGCCGGCTAACTCTACGATCACAACACGATAGTGTGCGGCAAATACCTCCAACAGCGTGTCATAGAGCTCAAGCGTGACAGGCGGATCCGCGGTAAACACGATGGTTTGTCCTTCGCCGCGTTCGCGGTAGCGATATTGGACGTTGTCTGTTGCGAAGAAGCGAATCTCTGTGGATGTGTGCGCCGGCCAGCCCGTCCGAAAGCGCCGCATACGCGCTGGCCCGCCGAGGGTATCCACCAATGTACCCATTCGTTGGAGCCAGCTCATCGTGGCATTTTCGGCATGTGGGTTTGCAACACGAAAGATCCTCCGAAAACGGTTTCCACGGATCATGTTGGTTCATTCATGGCTCTGCCGATATACTAAATATGAAAAACAGGTTTTCATAAAAGGACTAATGTGGATATTGATTGGAATGCGACGCATTGCTTTGTGGTCGTTGCGCGTTGCGGCTCGCTGACGGAGGCGAGCAACACCTTGAAGTTGTCTGTCCCGACGCTGACGCGGCGAATAGATGCCCTTGAGGGTGCCGTTGGCACGCTATTGCTGCGGCGCGGACCACGCGGTGCTACACCGACGGCAGCCGGGCGCGCGCTCCTGGAGCACGCTCAGTCTGCGGCTCGACATATGGCGCATATGACGCGCGCGGCGCGCGTACTGATAGAAACACCCATGGATGTGCCCGTGAGAATATCGTCGACCGAATCGATGATTGCCGACGTGCTTGCCCCAAAAGTGTCGGAGCTACACGCTGTTGAACCGGCGCTGAAGCTCGAGCTCGATGTGTCGAACGCGCTCAGTGACTTAAGCGCAGGAGACGTCGATATCGCGATACGAATGGTCCGCCCGACGCTTGCAACACTTATTGCCAGCAAGCTCCCGGTGATTCGTATGGGCCTGTATTGCTCACGCCGTTATTTGGCGAGAAGGGATGTGGCATCCCTGACGTTAGCCGACGAGCAACTGCTGTGGCTTGATCGCAGTTTTGGTGACATCGCTGAGAACCAATGGCTTGAGAAGCAGAATCTCGAGCCTGCAGTAAAGCTGCGTGCGGTCAGCGTTCGCGCGCTGCAGAATGCTGCGATCGCAGGCAATGGCATTGCGCCACTGCCAGTGTTCAGCGCTGAGGCGGCTGGGCTTGTGCGCGTGCCTTCGCGTACTTTCCCGCAGCGTCACCCGTGGCTCGTGTTTCATCGCGACACACGCAACGACAAGCGGATGACGACGGTCCGTCAGTGGGTCATCTCATGTTGTAAGACTGCGTTCGGTTAAGCGCAACGTCGATTTGGAGCCTGGCCAAGCAATGAAGACCACGTCCACCAACGAAAAAGGGGCCGCAGTTGCAGCCCCTTTTTCTGTGTCGCTAGCGCTTGATGCGCTCGCAACGTTTTAGTCGCAATTAATCGTAACGATTGAGTCAGTAGCCGTGATGTTCTGGCCGTCGTACGTGCTTGCCGTCAGAGACAGTTGCGTATCGCCGCATACTGTGCCGATATCACGAATCCTGAAGCGCATCCGAAGGTCCGTGACGCCATCATTGTTGTTGTCGACACTCGTAGACGAACGATTCGCAGTGGCGCCGTCCACACCGAGACGTACCGTCGCGGGATCGATTTGCAATGGATCAAAGTAGGTTGCCACGTCGGAGTCGATCGACAGCCAGAGGTGTTTGCGCGATAAGCGAACCTTGTTCGGGAAGCGTCCCGGTTGAATATCCAAAGGCACGCGTACTGGCCCGGGAACAAAGCTCACATAGGTTTCGCCATCACTGATTTCGAATGTGCTCACTGTGGAGAAGTTTGTGTCCGTTACGACGACAGAGCCGTGCTCAGTGCCCAGAACAATCTCACTGTTTGCAGAGACTGTAATGTCCGTGAACACACAGGGGATAGCAGCGCTCTCGTCGTCATAACAGGTTGGCGTAATCGTTGTGGTCGTGACGCTACCACCGATAGCGGGTGCCGGTGTGATGCGATGTATTTCTCCATCCGAGTCAGCGAGATAGAAAACACCAAATTGACCGGCGGCAATCGCGCGATGGTCATTTGAATCAAGCAGCGTCGTCAGGTCGACACTGTCCTGAAGGTTAAACGTGTAGGGATAATAGATATTGACAGCCGTGCCCGTGGAACCCTCTTCGCC
>JBCBZK010000135.1:0-9680 GCA_039815365.1 Pseudomonadota bacterium
GAGTCCTTCCTGAAAGATCGCGATAGTGGATGGCCAGTGTTTCCGGTGTGAACCTCTTGCCGTCGCAGCGTTCACAATCGACCCTCACGTCTGGCATGAAGCTCATCTCGATACGACGCATTCCCTGACCATCGCACTCGGGGCAGCGCCCGTCTTTCGTATTGAACGAAAACCGGCTCGCGCTATAGCCGCGCATGCGCGCTTCCGGAGTTTGTGCAAACAGCTTGCGGATATCATCCCAGAAGCCGATGTAGGTCGCCGGGCACGAGCGCGGTGTTTTGCCGATCGGGGTCTGGTCGACTTCAAGCACGCGCTTGATGGATTCCCAACCGCCAATTGCCTTGCAGCCCGTTGCCGGGGGCAACTTGCGTCCTCGACGCTGTTGGCTTGCGACCAGACGCGAAACGTTCTCCTGCACAACGCCGCGAATCAGCGAACTCTTGCCGCTACCTGACACGCCGCTGATTGCCACTAAACCACCTAGCGGTAGCTTCACATTAACGTTGCGAAGATTGTGTAGCGACGCGCCGCTGACGGTAATGGCATCAGCATCCTTACGGCGTGGGCTGACGGCGCGCGTCTGTTTGCGCAGCGGATGCGCAAGCGGTTGCCGCAGCATTTTGCCCGTCAACGATTGTTTGCTCCGTTTGATGTCGGACAGAGTGCCGCTGGCAACCACAGTACCGCCGCGCACACCGGCGCCCGGTCCGATATCAATAATGTGTTGGGCACCACGAATAGTGTCTTCATCGTGCTCGACAACGACAACCGTATTGCCGTTCTTCTGCAGCGATTTCAGCGTGCTTAGCAGGCGCTTGTTATCTCTTGCGTGCAATCCAATAGTCGGTTCATCAAGGATGTAACAAACACCTACAAGATTTGAGCCGAGCTGTGACGCCAGTCGAATACGTTGCGCTTCGCCGCCCGACAACGTCGGAGCGGCACGTGACAGCGAGAGATAGCCAAGCCCGACGTCGTCGAGAAAGGTCAGTCTCGATGTAAGCTCAGCGAGCACGTCGCGTGCGATTTCGGCGTCGCGCCCGGAAAGTTTGAACTGATTGACGCGTGCTCGCAGTGCCGCAACAGGCAAAGCGTTGTAGGTCGCGATCGTGTCCTGTTGCAGGGTAACCGCCAGTGCCGTTGGGTTCAGCCTTTCGCCATCACACGTCTCGCAGGTCGCCGCGCTGCTCTGGCGCGAGGTTGGCCACCAGGCCTCACCGTCGTCATCTTCTACGATGACGGTGCCGGTTCCCTGGCAAGCGCTACACCAACCCTGGGATGAGTTGTAGGAAAACAGGCGCGGATCAAGTTCGGCAAAACTACGCTGGCAGCTCGGGCATGCCCGCTGCGTAGAGAACAGCGTGTCGTTGGGTTTGCCGGCGGTGTTCGCAACGATGACGACACCTTTGCCAAAGTCCAGCGCACGAGCGAGGGCATCGCGTAACGCCGTCTCATTGTTTTTCGCAACGGTGATTGTGGCGATGGGCAGGTCGATATCATGTTCGCTGTACCGGTCGAGGCGTGGCCACGGTTCAACGGGTGTGGACACGCCGTCAACGCGCAGTGTCGCAAAACCTTTGTTCGCTGCCCATTTCGCCAGATCGGTGTAGTAGCCCTTGCGTGCGCTCACCAACGGCGCCAGAAGTTCGATGCGTTTGCCCTGACGACGCTTCATCAGGTTCGCAATAATCTGGTCGGGCGATTGTGGTTCGATAGCGACGTAGCAGTCCGGGCAGTGCGCCTTGCCGAGTTTGACGAACAGTAACCGCAGGAAGTGATACACCTCGGTCATCGTACCGACAGTGCTCTTGCGGCCGCCTCTGCTAGTGCGTTGTTCAATCGCAACGGTGGGCGGTATTGCCGTGACCGCATCAACGTCGGGGCGGGATGCGGGTTGTACAAACTGCCGTGCGTAGGCGTTCAGCGATTCGAGATAGCGGCGCTGGCCTTCATTGAAAAGAATGTCGAATGCGATGGTGCTCTTGCCACTGCCGGAGACGCCCGTAATGGTCGTGAACTTGTTGCGCGGGATCGTGACGTCTACGTTTCGAAGGTTATGTTCGCGCGCTCGTTGAATCTGGATATCGCGACTGCCTACGTGTGCGCTTTTGTATGTGGCTGGCGTTTCGGTCACCGCGTTTGCACCGCTGGTGTAGCGTTGCAACGCAGCTCCAGTCGCGTTGCTGTTCTGCGCCAACAGGCCGGCCCGATCGCCTGCGTAGAGCAGTTCGCCGCCAAGCTCACCACCTTCCGGCCCAAGGTCGATAATCCAGTCGGCAGCTTCGATGACATCCAGATTGTGTTCAACCAACAGTACGCTATTGCCTTCGTCGAGTAATTGATCGAATGCGCTGAGCAACTTTTCAATATCGCTGAAATGCAGTCCGGTCGTTGGCTCATCAAACAGGAACAACTTCCCTTTAACGTTACCGCGGCGTTTGCGTGCTTCGCCAAGGTGTTTGGCGAGTTTGAGTCGCTGCGATTCGCCGCCAGACAACGTGGGCACTGGCTGCCCGAGTTTGACGTAGTCCAGACCAACGGCGACCAGCGGTTCCAGGACGCGTTGAATGTCTTTGTTGTCGGGGAAAAACGCGAGCGCCTCATTGACCGTCATATCAAGTACGTCGGCGATTGATTGTGATGCGCCGGTGCCTTTCGTCGGGAACACGCGTACTTCCAGAACTTCATCGCGGAAGCGTTTGCCATCGCATTCAGCGCAGCGCAGATAGACATCCGACAAGAACTGCATCTCGATATGTTCAAAGCCATTGCCACCACAGGTGGGGCAGCGGCCGGTGCCGCTGTTAAAGCTGAAGGTGCCAGGTTTGTAATCGCGCTCGATCGCCAGCGGTTGGGCTGTGAACACTTTACGAATGGCATCGAACGCGCCGACAAAGCTTGCCGGATTCGAACGCGTCGTTTTGCCAATCGGTTTTTGATCAACGAAGACAATGTCGTCGATTAACGCCTTGCCGGAAACGCTATCGTGCGCGCCGGGTAATTCGGTCGTACGGCCAAACTTTCGTGCGAGCGCCGGATACAGAATATCGCCGATCAGTGTTGACTTACCGCTGCCCGAAACACCTGTAACGACGACCAGGCGGTGCAGCGGAATATCGACATCGATGGATTTGAGATTGTGTTGACGGGCGCCGCGAACACAAATCCGCTGCTTACCGACGGGTTGCGTCAGCAGCGTTCGTGCGTGCGCCGCGCGTCGTTTGCCGGTCAGGTAGGGCGCTGTTTTTGATCTGCGACTCTTGGCTAGCTGTTGCAAAGTGCCGTCGAAAACGATTTTGCCGCCGCGCTCGCCCGGTCCCGGGCCAATATCGATAATCCGATCGGCAACTCGCATCATCGCCGGGTCATGCTCGACGACCAACAGCGTATTGCCCGCGTCGCGCAACTTCAGCAACACATTATTGATACGGTCAATATCGCGAGGGTGAAGACCAATCGATGGTTCATCCAGCACGAACAGCGTGTTAACTAACGATGTGCCTAGCGCCGTGGTGAGGTTGATTCGCTGCACTTCACCGCCTGACAGCGTCCGCGATTGGCGGTCTAGCGTCAGATAACTCAACCCGGTGTCGGACAAGAAGCGAATGCGGCTGACGATTTCCTGACGCAACAAGTCCAGCGCCTGATCGTGGTCGTCGCTGTCCGGGAGCAAGTCGAAAAAGCGCGCTAACCGGTGGACGGGCAGGAGCATCAACTCATGCATATTGATGCCGGGTGCTGTCGTTTCGAGCTCCGGTGCGACGGTGGTCGTGAGGTTCTGGTCACCAAGTCGCCAGCGCAGACCCTCGGGTTTGAGGCGGGCGCCATTGCAGCTTTCGCAGGTGTCATAGCTGCGGTATCGCGACAGCAGTACGCGTACATGCATCTTGTAGGCTTTGCTCTCGAGCCATACAAAGATGGGGTTGACGCCGGGCCAGTAGCGCTCGCCACCGTCGCTAACCTCGCCATCCATCACCCAGCGTCGTTCTTTCTTGTTGAGCTTCGAGAACGGTACATCGACGCGCACGCCGGCGCCTTTTGCACGCCGTACGAGGCGCACCTGCAGATCGTTAAAGCTCCCACTCTGGATGGGTTTGATCGCACCATCACGTAACGTCACAGACGTATCGGGCACCACTAGCTGCATGTCGATACCCATGGTCCGGCCGAATCCGCGACAGGTCTCGCAAGCACCTAGCGGCGAGTTGAACGAGAACAGGCTGGGTGTTGGCGAACTATATGTTTCGTCGCATGCGGCGCAGTGCAGCAGCGATGAGAATTTGATCGTGGTGTCATCGTCGAGATCGATCACGCGGGCAAAGCCTTCGCCGCGCGCCATTGCCGCTTCCATACTTTCGATGAAGCGAGATTTGCTGTCGGCCCGAACGCGCAATCGATCCTGAATCACGATCAGCGCTTCGTCGGTTTCCTCATGAAAGCGTGTGTAGCCTTGCTGCGTCAGGAAGCGTTTAAGCTCGTCAGGTGAGAATTGCTCGGGCACAATTGCGCGGAACGCTATCGCGACGCGCCGTTCCGCCAGCTGCGAAGCAACCTGGCTCCAGATGGCTTCAGGGTGATCGACGTGCACCGGTTGATGGCAGCCGTCGCAATACAGCGTCGCGGCGCGCGCGTACAGCAGCTTTAGATGATCATTCAGTTCGGTCATCGTGCCCACGGTAGAGCGGGACGTGCGCACCGGATTGGTTTGATCAATAGCGATTGCCGGAGGAATGCCTTCGATCTTGTCAACGTCGGGTTTGTCCATCCGATCCAGAAATTGACGTGCATAAGGCGAGAACGTTTCGACATAGCGCCGCTGGCCTTCTGCGTAAACCGTATCGAAGGCAAGCGAAGACTTACCGCTACCTGAAACACCGGTCACGACAATCAGCTGATCCAATGGCAAATCGAGAGACAGGTTATCCAGATTGTTCTGGCGTGCGCCATGGATACGAATTTTCTCGCGGCTCTTGGCCATCTGCGACTCCAGCGATTGCGGTGGTTCGACGTTTCTCGCCGAGTCAGCCGTTATACTGTGCTCTTCTCAGATCGACAAACTGAACTTGCACTGGACAACCCGATCTATGCGTCAAGATACTTTTCCTCCCGTCGTTTTCGCGTTGCTGATGATCAACGCCGAGGTTTTTGTGGCTGAGTATTATCTGGGTCTGCGCACTCCGATTGTCCGGCATTTCGCGTTGTTTTCTTACGGCGAGGCGTTTGCACCCTGGCAGTTGCTGACATACGGGTTCTTGCACAGCAATGTCATGCATCTGGCCTTCAACATGTTCGGCTTGTGGATGTTTGGTCGACAGTTAGAGCTGGCGTGGGGCGCTCCGCGGTTTTTGCAGTATTACCTGCTCTGTATCGTCGGCGCCGGGATATGTCAGCTCATCGTTTCCGGGTTCCCGGATCATTTCGGTTACACGGTCGGCGCGTCCGGCGCGGTGTATGGCATCTTGCTAGCGTACGGAATGACTTATCCCAACCGGATGATCATGCTGATCATGCCGCCAATCCCGATCAAGGCGAAGTACTTTGTGGTGATGTTTGGCTTACTTGAGTTGTACTCCGGTCTGACGCGTCCCGGTTCTTCGATCGCGCACTTTGCGCACCTGGGTGGCATGTTGATCGGTCTGGTGCTGATCCTGTACTGGCGCAAACGGCGCTACATTCGCTAGTAGAGCGCGCCCGACTGCGTTTATGGACGCAATACCGGAGGTTCGCTGAGCAAGGCGAGTTGCTCGCGCAACGACAGGATGTGCTCGTTCCAGTAGCGCACGCTGTCAAACCACGGGAACGCACGTTGAAATGCCGGGTCTTCCCAGCGCCGTGCCAGCCAGGCGGCGTAATGCATCAGTCGCAGCGTTCTTAGTGGCTCGATCAGCGACAACTCGCCGATATCGAAATTCCTGAAAGACTCGTAGCCTTCCAGCAAGGCCGAGAGTTGTCCGGATTGCTCGTCTTCATTGCCGGATAGGAACATCCACAGATCCTGTATGGCGACACCGTTTGCCACATCGTCAGTATCAACAATGTGCAAGCGATCGCCGTCTTCCAGGACGTTACCCGGGTGCAGGTCATTGTGGATACGAAGCTGCGCAAACCCCGCTCCGTCGTCAAACTGTTCATCGAGATGCTCAAGAATATCGTCAGCGAGCGTTGCGTAAGCTTCTTCAAGACTCTCGGGAATAATCTCATTGTCGAGCAAATAGTCGCGCGCATCGTAACCGTGTGATTCCAGGCTGACGCTGCCACGGTGTGAGAATCGTGCCTGCGCGCCGGCAAGATGAATGCGGCCGGTCAGGCGGCCTAACTGCTTCAGCGTATCGCTGCTATCCAGCGCCGGCCAATGTCCGCCCACACAATCGAAGACGGCAAAACGGTGCTGATCAAATTCGTGCAGCGTCGCACCGTTGTGATCGCGCGGCGGCACCACCGGCAAGTCCAACGCCGCCATGGCGCAGGCGTAGTCGTGTTCTTCCGCAATAGCGTCGTTGCTCCACCGCTGCGGTCGATAGAATTTGACAACCACGCGTGTCGCGTCGTCCAGCGTGACCCGATACACGCGGTTCTCATAACTATTGAGTGCGAGAAAATCGCCATTGCATTGATAGCCGACAGACTCGACAGCATTGAGAATGTCGTCGGGCAGTAGCGTCGAGAAACCAGGATTGTCACTGCGGTTCATGGGGTGCAGCATACGCGCTCTAGCGGACACACGGCAGCCGAATTTCAGCGTACAATCTAGCCAGTTTTTCCCGTACGCCTTGGAGATCCCATTGATTCACTTGCCACGCACTGCGCATCGACCATTGCACCTCAACAATGCCACGAGGCGGCTGCGCGGACTCGCTTTTGCACTGGCGTCCGTGGTTGCTGTGGCCTGTGCGGCGGAGCCTGTCGTCGAGACGCCAGCGCGCGCACTGTCGGAGCTCGATCCTGAATTCTGGCGGGCTAAAGGTGCTGATGCGCTAGAGACTGCTTTGGCGAATGCACCGATCACGGGCGCGACGAAAGGCATCATATTGTTCGTTGGCGATGGGATGGGTGTTACGACCATTACGTCGGGACGCTGGCTGGCTGGCGAGCTTGCGCAAACCGGCAACAGCGAAGGGCATACGTTGCACTTCGAAGACTTCCCCAATGTGTCATTGATTAAGACCTACAACGTTGATGCGCAAACGCCTGATTCGGCAGGCACGATGTCAGCGATGATGACGGGCGTGAAGACTGATGCGGGCGTGTTGTCTGTGGCTGCCGGTGTTGAGCGGGGAGATTGCGCGAGCGCTGCCGGTCAGCGCGTTGAGACGCTGCTTGAACAACTCGAAGCGCGTGGCTGGGCAACCGGCGTCGTAACGACAACGACACTGACGCACGCGACTCCCGCGGCGGCTTACGCGCATTCCGCCGACCGAGGTTGGGAGAATGACAGCCGTATCCCGCGCAACCAGCGCGGGCTTGGTTGTCGCGACATTGCCCGCCAACTGATTGAGTTTGAAATCGGCGATGGTCTTGAGGTTGCGATGGGTGGCGGGCGCGCTAGTTTCCTGCCGAATGACGTTGCAGACCCGGAATTTCCGGATCGCACGGGTCAGCGCCTCGACGGTCGTCATCTTGCGGACGAGTGGTCGCGCAGAGAGGGGGCCGAGTGGGTCTGGAATCTGCAGCAAATGCTGGCGGTGGATGACGCCAAAACCCGTCATCTGCTCGGTCTGTTTAACCCGGGGCATATGCAGTACGAACTCGATCGACCGCGAGACGCGGCCAGTGAACCTTCGTTAGCGCAGATGACGCGCAAGGCACTCGAGATTTTGCAGCGCGACGAAGACGGTTATCTGTTGATTGTTGAAGGCGGTCGCATTGATCATGCGCATCACGCGACCAATGCGAAACGTGCGCTGCGCGATACCGTCGCGCTGGCGGATGCGGTGCAGGTCGCAGATGAAATGACGAAAGACGACGACACATTGATCGTCGTCACCGCGGATCATAGCCATGTGTTTTCTGTTGCAGGGTATTCCTCGCGCGGCAACCCGGTGCTGGGCGTCGTTGCTATCGATGGCCAGCCCGTATTGGCAGCGGACGGCAAACCGTACACGACGCTAGGCTACGCAAACGGTCGTGGCGGTCGCTTGTTGGAGCCTTCCGTTGACGAGGTTGGCACGCCGGCGATCTACGGCGAGGAGATCAGTGAGCAACGACGCATCGATCACGACCACGTTGACACTACTGCTGATGGTTTCTATCAAGAGTCGTTAGTGCCCAAAGGATCGGAGACGCATGGTGGCGAAGACGTGGCGTTGTTTGCCAAAGGGCCATGGGCGCATTTGTTCACCGGTACCGCAGAGCAAAGCTACATTTACTACGTCATGGCGCATGCGGCTGCGGCCGGCAACTAACGTTCAGCGACGATCACAGCACGAAGCGGCGCCGGATGGCCTTCGACAGTGAGGCGCGGATCGTCCGTATCAAGGCATTGAGTCAGAGACTCAAACGGCATCCATTGGGTCGACCGTTGCTCTTCGACAGTCGTTGCAGTGATGTCGACGACGCGCGCATGATGAAAGCCACAACGACCCAGCCATACCTTCAACGCGTGCGCTGACGGCAGGAAAAAGACATTGCGCATGCGTGCATAGCGACCTTGCGGAACGAACACCGCCTGATCGTCGCCTTTGATGACCAGCGTCTCGAGCACAAGCTGACCGCCGGGTCTCAGTCTTTTATAGAGGTCGGCTAGATGATCGAGTGGTGAGCGCCGGTGGTAGAGCACGCCCATCGATAAAACCGTGTCGAAGTCGTCCATTTCGGGCAAGCGTTCAAATGTTGTCGGCAACATGCAGACGTTATCGAGCGGCACGAAATGCATGGCTGTTAGAAACTGCGCGTAGAACAACAGCGTTGGGTCGACGTTCAGAACGGCACTCGCGCCGGCCCCGGCGCAACGCATTGAGAAGTAACCGTTGCCACCGCCGACATCGAGTACGCGACGACCGGCAAGCGGTGCCAGCGCTGGTGCAACCCGTTGCCACTTCCAATCGCTGCGCCACTCGGTATCGACAAACGTCGGGCCGAACACGAATGGCCCTTTGCGCCAGGGTCGCATCTCACCCAGGGCGGCATTCATAAGCTCGGTGTCATCTGCTGGCAGATCAAATTGCGCGGTAATAGTGTCCTGGTCAGGCATAGCTTTCGTCACAACATCCGGTAGCGCGGCGAGAGCGTCTGCCCAACGGCGCGCATCGCCGTGTGCAAACGCCTGCGCGTCCAGCGCATCGACAAGCGCATCGGCATGTGACGCAAACGGGCTACTGCGCAAGCGCGCGTGCAATCCCGCTACCTCCAATGGCGGGCACTCACGCATCGCGGAACGCAACATACGCGCCGAAATTCAGTGTTGCCTGCCACAATGTGATGCGCTGAAAACCAATGCGCTTCAAGCGAGCCTCGTGTATCTCGCGCGTGTCGGCGATAAGGACGTTCTCAAGGGCCGCGCGCTTGCCGGCAATTTCCATGTCTGAGTAGTCATTGCTGCGTTTGAAATCAAGGTGCATCTGGGTGAGCAAGGATTGGGTGTCGTCGTCTTCAAAACGAAATTTTTCGGCCAACACTAGCGCGCCGCCGGGCTGCAATGCCGCGTAGATCTTTTGCAGCAAAGCCTCGCGCGCGGCAGGTGC
>JBCBZK010000073.1:0-16494 GCA_039815365.1 Pseudomonadota bacterium
CTCGGTCCCGGATTTGGTGGTCAGGACGTTCACCTCGCCGTTGCGGAGCGGGTGGTCGCGCGCCTGGCATTAAGGAAGTTCAGCAGTTCACTGCGACATGTGTGGTTAGTACGGCAGAACAGACGCTGACGCTAGAGTAAACGCTCGAACCTACGTTAGCGCGTCAGCGGTGCCCTGAAAAAGCGCAGCGCTGATTGCGTTTGCGGACCGATCAACAACCAATCCAGCTGAACGCAGCGATCGTTCAGTTACGCATTATCCGGATTCACGTCCGTATGCGTCGTCGCAAAGCTGCGGCCATCCTGAAACTGCTCAAGAAAAATCTGCATCAAATCCACCGTCATCTCTGCGCCAAAGAGCTTGCCCTGGATATCATCGCACCGGCAGGAACGCAGAAATTTTACTTGCTCGCGTGACTCAACCGCTTCCGCAACACATCGCATTCCGTACGCATGCGCTAGTGAGATAACAGCTTTACACAGAGTTTCGTCATCGTCATTGCGTCCGATACCTGCAACAAAATCACCACCGATTTTTAGTGCGTCCAGCGGCATTCGGCGTAACTGATTCAGTGACGTAAAACCGCTTCCGAAATCGTCGATTTGCAAACCGATACCCATTGTCTTGAGCCGCGCCAGCAGCGGTCCCGCATAATCGGTACGCATCAGCATGCGTTCGGTAATATCGAGCTGTAGCCAACACGGATCAAACTCAAGCGCGTCGAAAATCGACTCAAGATGCTCAACCAAATCCGGCCTGGAGAAATAGTGGCGCGAAAAATTTACCGATACCTTGAGCGTCGTTCCGGTCGAAGCACGCAGCGCGATCAAGTCCTCGCACGCGCGCCTTAGTACCCATTCACTGATTCGCTGAATTTGTCCTGTCGATTCTGCCAACGGCAGGAAGCTCGCGGGTAACAGCAGACCGCGCAACGGGTGATCCCATCGAAGGAACGCCTCGATTGCAATCGGCGTCGCGCTCGCCAGTTCGAATACAGGCTGATAGTGCACGCGCAACTGGTTCTGATCGATCGCCCAGCGCAATTCTTCAGCAAGATCTTGCTGGCGTTCATCGACAATACGACGCGTATCGGTATAACGCTCGACACCGCTGCGTTCCAGACACTCTGCTTGAGTCATCGCAGACATGGCACTGCGCAACACGTGTTCTGCAGTGTGTCCGTCTTGACCAAACATGGCGAGTCCAATTGCCGGCGACAGCGCAATCTGCTGCTCGGCAATACGACACTCCGGCAGCAGTGCGTCGCCCAATTGTTGCGCGAAAGCTTCGGCCGCTTCTGCATCGGCAATCGACGGTAGCAAGATACAGAATTGATCGCGTTCGAGCCGCGTAGCGGCAAACGACTCACACCCGGGTAGCCTCGGTACATGATCGTTGTCGGCCATCACCGCGCACAGGCGCTCACCGATCATTTGCAACAACGAATCGCATCCGTTGTGATCCAGCGTCTCTTCGACCGTATTGAGCTCGGGAAAGCCGATACAGATCAGAGCGAGCGGGCGTTCGGCGAGCCTCACTTCGTCGACAAAAGACTCCAGCGCACGAATGAACTGCTCCCGCCCGGCAAGCCGTGGTACCAACCGGTCTGGCTGCAAGAGTTGACCGGACGACGTGCCGTCAGCCCGCCCGACGTCGCGCAGCACAACAAGCACACGCTCCCGGCCATGGGGTGTCAGCCTGAGTTCATAGCGATCTGTGCCATCTGTCGCATCCCGTGTGACGCCCTCGCGACTTCTCAGCACACGCCCGATCAGCGGCGTCAGCGTCCGGGCAACGACTTGCGGCAAAACGTCTGCCACCGCATTGCCAACGATATTGTCAGGCGCAAGGTCAAGACTAAAAGTACGCCCGCCCAATGAATCAAGGATACGACCATCCCGACGTACAACGAGTACGACGTCCGGCAGCGCCTTGATGACCGAGGTTTGTGACAACGTTGTTCCAGCAGATCCTACAGCAACTAAGAGTCTATGCTGTTGACCAATAAATGAGCGTGACGGCTGTCACGCCGCGTTTAGGGTGCGCACAGCTCGACGACGCCCGAATCACGACGAACGTCGAAATCTCGCACAAGAAGATCGGTTTCGGTGAGAGCCCCGTTTGCGGCAATACGATGTGTCCAGTCCCACAGCTCCACGCGATCGCAACCTTGCACCGCTCCGGCGCTGGGCAAAAGACGCGCACGCTTAATGACATGTTGCATCTGGCCGCCCTGTGCTTCACCGAGGCTTTCGATGACGACATGCAGCGCGTTGTTGTAAACGCTAAACTGCCACAAGTACTCACTGACAAACCTCAAGTCTTCGGACGTGACCGGCGCCATGTTGATCACCCCTGCGTTACCTGAGGTATCGCGCGTACTGCGATCCAACGCCGCACATTTGAACACCCGATTCACGACCATAGCCGGTTCAGCGCTATTCACATCACGATCAAACTGGAAGTACCACGACGTCTCGTAAGTCGCAGTCAATGCCGAACTCAGCGCTCTTGCATCGGCAGAGACTGCCGACCACTGCAGCGCTTGCGCAAAATCATCGCTGCACACCTCAAACCGAACAGCACTGTCTGGTGACGCGCCGATATCGTTGTTGCTGACATGAAATTTGAACTCGCTCCGGTCCGGGTATTGCGAGGGCTCGCTCAAAAACGTCTCCGGCGTTCGCGGCGTGCCTGTGTACAAACGCGACGCCAGTCGAATATCTGCGGCTGATGTATCCGGATCACTCGCCACGCCGGTATCCACTGCACTATCATTAGCACCGGAGCAACCAGCGAACAGCAGAACGACGCTTAGCGCGCCGCCACACATGGCTCGTTGTAAATGGGTTTTGCCTGCGCTGAACATAACCTGCCGCCTTCCATCCTTCGTTCATCGGCTGTAGCGGCATCAGACAAATTTTCTATAGTGAGGACACACATGCGCATCGGTATACCTAGTGAGATCAAGGTTCAGGAAAAACGTGTTGGCATGACGGACTCCGGCGTCGAAGACCTGACCCGGCATGGCCACCAGGTTTTTGTGCAATCTGGCGCGGGTCTCGGCGTAGACATTACTGACGCACAATTTGCGGCGGCTGGCGCCAAGATCGTTGATCATTCGGACGCCGTATTCGATGCCGCGCAACTCATCATCAAAGTCAAAGAACCACAGCTTGTAGAGTGCGAAAAACTCACCAAGGATCATGTGCTGTTCACCTACCTGCATCTGGCCGCCGACAAGCCGCAAGCAGGAGCGCTGTGTCGCTCTGGCTGCACCGCTATCGCTTACGAAACCGTCACCGCGCACGTCGGCGGACTGCCGCTATTGAAACCAATGAGTCAGGTTGCCGGGCGCATGTCAGTGCAGGTTGCGACGCATTTGCTCGAATCCGCTGCGGGTGGGCGCGGCCTGTTGATGTCAGGCGTTCCCGGCGTTGGCGCTGCCAAAGTAGTCATCCTCGGTGGCGGCATCGCAGGGACGAATGCCCTGCAGATGGCACTCGGCGCGCGCGCCGATATCACCTTGTTCGAAAAATCTGTACAGCGACTGGAAGAGCTCGACAGACATTACGGCACGCAAACTGCCCTTCGTTACTCCAGCCATCGCGCGATTTCAGATGCGATCGCCGATGCCGATGTGGTTATCGGTACCGTGCTTATTCCCGGCGCAGCAGCGCCGAAGCTGGTCACTCGCGACATGCTGGCAGGCATGAAGAAAGGCGCTATTCTCGTTGACGTATCCATCGATCAGGGCGGCTGTTTCGAAACGTCGAAACCAACGACGCACGACGAGCCCACCTATGTCGTCGACGATGTCGTCCACTACTGCGTGGCGAACATGCCGGGCGGCGTTGCGCGCACATCAACATTCGCGCTGACTAACGCGACATTGCCATACGTGCATGCTTTGGCAGACAACGGCTTGCACGCACTTGCAAAGGACACCCATTTCCGTAACGGGGTCAATGTCCATAAAGGCAGCATTACGCACGCAGCCGCGGCTGAGGCGCTCGACATGCCGTTTGTCCCGTACGAATAAGGAGTTTCGTGGCAATCAGCGCTTGAACATCGACAGACGAAGTGGATTATTGCTAGAATCTTAGACAAGAATTCTATTTATTAGACAAATTTGCATTTTTACCATTTCTGTCTAAGTTTCAACGTTCATCGAGGATAGGGATGTGCTGGACCAAAAGGTACTGATCGCTTGCGCCTTTCTGGCGCTTGGTGCATGCGCCAGCCCGCCAGAAAGACCGATACCGGTGCAACCGGCGCCGGACCAGTGGGCTCGGGTTGATAGCACGGAGAACATGAGCGATGGCTGGCTTGCCAAGTTAGACAGCCCGGCACTCAGTGCTTTGGCCGCTGAGGCAATACAAAACAATTACGAATTGGCACAAAGCCGCGCCCAGCTCGAGCAAGCACAGCAAACGTTGTACGCCACTCGCGCCGACCTGTTGCCAACACTCAGTGCCGGCCTGAATGGATCACGCCGTCGTAATGTGATCAACATCATCAGCGGCCAACAATTGGAACAATCGCTCACATTCGAAAATTTCTCACTAGGCGCTAGCCTTCGTTGGCAACCCGATATCTGGGGGCAATTCACCAATGCAACGAAAGCTGCTGCCTACACGTACGCGGCGCGCGAAGCCGCCTATCTCGATACGCGTCGACGTCTGATCGGCGAGTTAGCGATCGCCTGGTATACATGGCTTGAAGCACAGGCGTTGCACGCCGTCGCACTCGACCAACGTGATAACGCAGAGCAAAGCCTGGATATCGTCGAAAATGGCTACCGGCAAGGGCTTAACGAGGCCGTGGATTTGTATTCGGCGCGCAGCACGTTTGCCCAACAGCAAGGCAATGTTGCGGCGGCGCTGCAAAGCAGGCTGGAAACCGCGGCGGCGCTGCAAGTGCTGAGCGCACGCTATCCAGACGGTGATATCGATTTCAATGCAACGCTTGAATGGCAAGATCTGGAATTCGGCACAGGCGTGCCGGCTGAGATCATCGCCCGCCGCGCCGACTTACAGCTGGCCTGGCTTGAGCTGCTTAGCGCCAACGCGGATGTCGCTGTCGCGCATCGGCAGCGATTTCCGGCGTTCACCATTTCAGCCGATATCGATGACGAGTCTGGCGTCTTTAGCGATGTCTTCGATGTGGACCCGCTCAGTTGGTCGATTCTGGGCGGCTTGGCGCAGCCGTTGTTCTCCGGCGGCCGGTTGCTGGCGAATCAACGCCGCGCCGAAGCGCGCGCCGTCGAGTTAGAGCAGCGTTACCTGCAACTGGTCAACACTGCGTTCTCGGAAGTTGAGAACGCAATCAGTAACGATCGCGCACTGGCGAACCAATATAACGCAGCAGTGCAGCAGCGCGACAACGCCGACGAAGCGCTGCGGTTATCTTTGCAACAGTATCAACGTGGGCTGAGTACCTATACAGCAGTGCTCCAGTCACAGCAGCTCGCCTTCGATGCGCGAGGCAATGTCGTGCGTCTGAACGCGCAACGACTCAGAAACCGAATCAATCTTTATGTCGCGCTTGGAAGCGATGACACGCCACAGACCGGCGAGGACGCAAGCCCATGAGCAACTTGACTCTCAATATTGGCAAGATCTTGTTGCCGGCAGCAATTTTTGCTGTTCTTTACGCGTGTGCGCAGCTAATCGCTGCCAACCCGCCGGAAACCAAGCGCCGTACCGGTGGCGAAACCGCACTCATTGTCGAAACGACAACGCTTGAGCAACGCGATTATCAAATCATGCTCGAGAGCTACGGCACGGTGCAGCCGCGCACACGCAGCCAGCTCGTCAGTCAAGTGAGCGGGCTGATCATCGACATCAACCCATCTTTCCGTGAAGGTGGATTTTTTAAACGCGGCGAGATGCTTGTGCAACTGGACCCGCGCGA
The DNA here is from genome assembly GCA_039815365.1 of Pseudomonadota bacterium. Taxonomy (GTDB): domain Bacteria; phylum Pseudomonadota; class Gammaproteobacteria; order Steroidobacterales; family Woeseiaceae; genus CALBPI01. The sequence continues at coordinate 5,917 of JBCBZK010000073.1, forward strand.
CTATGAAGCTGACGTCAAGATTGCACAGGCCGCGTTGATGGATGCTCGACAGGCGCTGGCGGAAGCACAGGCGCGCAGCACTCAAGCAGCTGAAGACTGGGAACGTCTGGGTAACGCAGGTGAGCCCTCTGCGCTCGTGCTTCGCGAGCCGCAATTGACTGCGGCGCGATCCAGAGTCGCTTCGGCCGAGGCCAGCGTCACCAAAGCAAAACTGGATCTATCTCGCACACGCGTCACCGCGCCTTACGACGGCCGGGTGTTGCAACAATCAGTCGATGTTGGGCAGGTCGTAAACAACTTGGCAGCGCTCGGCGAAATTTACGCGACCGATCTCGTTGAAGTTCGACTACCGCTCAGAAATCGCGACCTTGAGTTCATCGACTTACCGGCAGAATTCGAGCAGTCCGACACGACGAAAGGCGCGCGGGTCGTATTCACATCCGATCTCGGCGGCCCACACTCATGGCGCGGCGAGTTGGTTCGCACCGAGGCTGCGATCGACGATACAGCGCGTCAATTGCATGTCGCGGCACGCATTGACTCACCCTTTGAATCAGACAACAACAGCGGCGCCGCGCTCAAAGTCGGTCAGTACGTGACGGCGCGTATCGCAGGACGATCCGTCGCTGACGCATTGATCGTTGCCAACGAGAATATCTATCAAGGTACATTTGTTTTTGTCGTCAATGAGGGTGTTCTTGAACGACGTCGAGTGCAAATTGCCTGGCAAAACGATATCGAGAGTATCGTCGCCGACGGTTTGTTTGCCGGCGAACATATCGTCACGACACAGCTCGGCCAAGTCACCACTGGTACACGCGTAAAAGTGACTGGCGCCGCAGCACGCGACCAGCGTGAGGCGCGGCCTGCCAGCCCACCAGGGAGCGCAGCGCAATGATCGCTTGGTTTGCTCGCAATAGCGTCGCGGCTAACCTGCTCATGATGGTAATTCTGGCAGGTGGTCTGGTCGCGATTAATAAAGGCGTAACGTTCGAGGTATATCCACCTTCCGATCCCGAGGTCGTCACCGTTACGGTCCCGTTGCGTGGCGCGACACCTCAGGATGTCGAGCTCGGCATCGCAGTGCGCATTGAAGAGGCGCTACAGGATCTGGAAGGCATTGAGCAACTGACGTCGCGTTCTGTCGAGGGCTCTACGTCCATCGCCGCGGAAATCGACAGTGCGTACGACCCTCGCGATCTGTTAGGTGATATCAAAAGCCGCGTCGATGCGATCAATGGCTTGCCGGCAGAAGCAGAACGACCGGTAATCGCTTTGCAAACCCGCTCCTTCTCCGTCATCGATGTTGTGATATCAGCTGACGTCGATGAGGATGAGTTGCGCCACGTCGCCGAGCAGGTGCGCGACGATCTTTTGCGCATCGACGGCATTACGCAAGTCGCATTGGACTCGGTTCGCCGCTACGAGATTGCCGTCGAAGCCTCTCAGGATCGTCTGCGCGATGCCGGTGTCTCGCTCGCCGAGCTGGCATCTGCGATTCGCGGCAGCTCAGTGGATTTGTCGGCTGGTAACGTGCGCACCGCCGGCGGCGACGTCTTGATCCGTTCGCAAGGTCAGGCCTATCGCCAAACGGACTTCGAACGCATTGTTGTCAAAACCAACCCTGACGGCACGATCATTCGGGTATCCGATGTTGCGATGGTAGATGACGGTTTCGAAGAGGATGCGGTGCGCGTTCGATTTAACGGTACCGCAGCGGCCTTTTTGAACGTCTCGCGTGTCGGCAGACAAAGCGCGCTTGATGTCGCTGCATTGGTGCGCGACTACGTTGACACCAAACAACCTGAGCTTCCCGCCGGAATCGCTATTTCTTTTTGGGACGACGATTCGGTCGTTCTCAAGAATCGTCTCGGCATTCTGATCTCAAGCGCGATCCAGGGTGGCTTACTCGTTATTTTGTTGCTGACGTTGTTCTTGCGACCGGCGATCGCGTTTTGGGTCTTTATCGGTATTCCGATCAGTTTTTTCGGCGCGTTTATCGTCATGGCCGCATTCGATATCAGTATGAACGTCATGAGCCTGTTCGGTTTCATTCTCGTACTGGGTCTTGTCGTCGATGACGCGATCGTCACAGGTGAAAACGTATACACGCACTTGCGCCGCGGCACAGACGGATTACAAGCCGCAATTGAAGGTACGAAGGAAGTCGCCGGACCGGTGACCTTTGGCATTCTAACGACAATGGTCGCGTTCACACCGTTGCTGTTTGTTGAAGGACGACGCGGCGATTTTTTTTCGGTTCTGCCACAGATTGTCATTCCGGTCTTCATCTTTTCGTTGATTGAATCCAAACTGATCCTGCCCGCTCACTTAAAGCACATCCAGATTCGCGGTGTTCGCAAATCCGGCTCTGCCTTCCAGCGTTGGCAAAAGGCGTTCGCCGACGGTTTCGAAGACGTCATCATCCGATTCTATAAACCGACACTCGAAAAAGTACTGGAATATCGATACGCAACCGTCGCTGCGTTTCTTGGCGTCCTGCTAGTCATGGTGACCCTGGTCACCAGCGGACATACACGGTTTATCTTTTTCCCGAATTTGCCCTCGGAAACGATCCGCGCGGAAATCACAATGCCTAACGGCACGCCGTTTGCGATCACGGACAAACACATGCAGCGGATCCAAACTGTCGCTGAGCAACTGCGTGACAAGTATAATGCGCAGTACGACGAGCCTGTCGTGCTGAACATGCTCACGTCGACGGGCACCTCAGGTCGGACGATCGGCTCGAATGTCGGACGTATTCAAATTGAGTTGTCACCTGCAGAAGAGCGCGTTGGCAAAATCACCGGCGCACAATTTACTAATGAGTGGCGCAAGCTTGTCGGACCCATTCCAGGCGCGGAAACCGTCAACTTTCGCGACACGCGGCGTGGCAGCCGCCCGCCGATCGACATTCAGCTGAACGGGCAATCGCTAGGTCAGTTAAGCCAGGTTGGTGAGGAAGTCAAAGCGCATCTGGCGAGCTATGACGGCGTCTTCGATATCACCGATACGCTATCAGACGGCAAAGAAGAATTGCGAATCGAGTTAACCCCACAAGGATATGTTCTGGGTCTGACGCGCGCGGATGTCGTTGGGCAAGTATCCGAAGCGTTTCGTGGCTTCGAAGCACAACGCATCCAGCGCGGACGCGACGATATTCGTGTTCTGGTACGACTGTCAAAAGGTGAGCGAACGACCATCGATACGCTCAACGAACTACTGATTCAGACACCCGATGGCGCCCGCGTACCATTAGCCAACGTCGCCTCTTTGGCACCAGGGAAAGGTCCGTCGCAGATCACACGCATTGACGGTTACCGAACCCTCAACGTGAATGCGGAAGTCGACAAAGGCAGCGTCAACATGACGATCATCCAGTCTGGAACAGTCGCATTCCTGGACAGCATTTTGCCGCGTTCCCCGGGCATTGGATATACATTGGAAGGCGAAGCACGCGAGCAGCGCGAGACATTCGGCAGCTTGAGAATCGGCGTCATTATCGTGCTGTTTGTGATTTTCTGTTTGCTCGCGTTACCGCTCAGGAGCTACGTCCAACCGTTGCTCGTGATGTCAGTGATCCCGTTCGGCGTCATCGGTGCTGTCATCGGCCACTGGCTGCTTGGCTATACCGTTTCGATTTTGAGCGTGTTCGGACTCATCGCATTGGTGGGCATTGTCGTTAACGATTCACTGGTGTTGGTCGACTACATTAACCAACGACATCGCAACGGCGTGCCGCTGGCCGATGCCGTACGTGAAGCAGGTGTTGCTCGTTGCCGGCCGGTCATGCTGACGTCACTGACGACGTTCCTGGGATTGCTGCCACTACTCAGTATCAAATCGACGACAGCGCAGTTCCTGATACCGATGGCGATATCCGTGGGTTACGGAATCTTGTTCGCGACCGTTATCACACTATTGCTGGTACCCGTGAACATTCTGATCGCAGAAGATATTCGCGGGGCACTGCAACGGTATTGGCAATGGGGCCGACAACCGACAGACGATGGCAGCGAGAGCGCGGCTACAAGCTGAGTCAGGCAGCAGCCCGCGCTGATGTTGTTTGCGCGATATGCGTAAGCAACATGTCCGTAATCGTATCGATTAAACCGGGCGGTAAGTCATGCCCCATGCCTTCGATAATCTCCAGCCGCGCATTCGGAATCGCCTCGGCGGTATCAACGCCACCGGCGGGTGGCACTAGACGATCCTCCGACCCGTGAATCACAAGCGCTGGAACTTTGAGCTGGCGCAACTCACCAACGCGATTTTTCTCCGAAGCAATGGCCATCATCTGACGCAGCACGCCGCCGCGAGTAACGCCGCGCGCATACATCTCGCGCAGTCTGTTTTCGACCAAATCAAGGTCAACACCGTGACCTTTGCTCGAAATCAAATGCCACATCTTCATGCTGTGCGCGATCCGTGCGTCAACGTCATTGGTCAACGGTCGCGAAATTAATTGCTGTGCAATTTCCTTGCTGGCTTGCGGGAGTCTCTTGTTGCCAGTGGTTGACATGATTGACGTCAAACTTGCAACGCGGTGCGGATGACGAATCGCAACCAGCTGCGCGATCATCCCACCCATCGAAACGCCGGCAATATGCGCTGACGAAATCTTGAGCTGTGCCATCAACGCGCTGACGTCGTCGGCCATGTCTCGCAATGAATACGCGCGGTTCAAACGCATACCGAGCTTGGATTTCACCAGTTGCCACAGCACATTCGGAGTGCCGGCACTGTCAAACAATTGAGATTTACCGATATCTCTATTGTCCATGACCAACACCGGGTGCCCAGCATCCGTCAGTCGCTCAATGAACGCCGGTGGCCACCCGTTGAGCGGCATGCTCAGCCCCTGGATCAACACGATCGTATCGCGATCACCGTCGCCGTATTGTTCGTAGGCGATACGAACACCATTTGCAATCATTTCTGGCATGCCATTCTCAATGCTTGTTTTCAACACGTCGCATGATAGCCGTTTTGTGCACTGCAACACTAGTAGAGACGACTTGGCGAATGTGGGTAGCTCAGATAACCTCGTTGTTATGTCACACCTACGCATTATCGGAATCACTGGCGCATTGCTTTTGGGCGCTGTGGCGCATGCCGATGACCGCGGCTACGTTCTTGGCATTGGCGCCTCTGCTGATAACAACGACGGCGTTTCCGCTAGCGTTTTTGGCGATTACAGTTTTAACCAATCGTTATCGGTATCGGCCGACTATGCGAGCGTTTCCGCCGACGCGGTGCCGGACAGTATCACCACTCGGGACTGGTCGGTTGGCGCACGCTATGACTTTGGGCCGCTCGGCATTGCTGCGCGGGGCGGTCAATCGGGAGACCCGAAAGACTTCGATGCGGATGACGTTCAGCTCGAGGTATTCCATAGCGGCGAGCGCTGGCAGTGGTCAGCACGCTACCTACGTCGTGACATCGACTTGAGGTTTCGCACGACACTTAATGAGCAACCGGTCGAGTTCAGTATTCCGCTAACGGCAGACGGCTACCGTGCCAGTATCGCCTATCGCACAGCATCCAAATGGCGCTGGCAACTTACGCATCGCCGCTACGATTACGACCGTGACTTATCACCATTATCAGGTCGTTTCATTACCCGGCGACTATCGCCAACGACGCTGACATTGAGCAGCGCATTGCTGGACGACAGCACTGAGGTATCGGTTGAAATGCCTCTGCCCGGCAGTCGCGCTTTGTCGCTGCAAATGGGGCGCGATACGTTGGCCGGGAATCTCGGCGAAGTGGACAGTATCAGCATTGGCTTCTTGATGCCGGCCGGTATCCGCGGCGATCTTGAACTCGCACTTGGCACCAGTGACTCAAGCGGGCTCGCCTCTGACAGTTCGGTGTATTTCAGCGTGCTGTATCTGTATTACGGCGGTTTCGACTAGCTTGAACTAGTCGCGCGTGGTTTGTCGTCGCTCGCGCGCTCGTTCACGCATCCGCTGTAATGCCTCACGCCGCTTTTCAGGCGACAGACTACGAAAGCGTTCGCGTAAACGTTGCCGTTGCTCTGGCGACAAACGATCGAACTGGCGCAACCGCTGACGTAACTCCAGGCGCTGCTCCGGGGTCAATTGTCGAAACTGGCGCAGACGTTCTATTAACTCCTCGCGACGTTCCGGCGAAAGCGATCGCCACCGTTCGTAGCGGGCACGCATCGTTGAACGTTGCTCAACGTCCATTGCCAGCCAACGATCGGCACCTGTCACCAACCGTTCACGACGCTCATCCGACATCGATGACCATTCGCCTTCATATTGCAGCAACACCTGTTGCTGATCATCGCTTAGCGATGACCAGGTCTGCGCCGCCGCGCCCGGTGCCAAAAACAGTAAAAACAACATCGCTGCCAGCCAATGCACTTTCATAACTCACCCGTTTCTTCGTCGATTGTGCTCGCGTTCCCGTCCAACACATCGTTATCAACATTTTGTAGATCAATCGCGGAAGGCACCGCATCCCGAGGCGTCGTGTCAGCCGCGAACGCGTTGTCTGTATCCAACGCAACAGGGTCTACCCAGTCTCCATCCACCTCGACCATCTCGCCGAGGTAATCCAGGAAATCAAAACTGACGTCGGTATCGGCGCGCACCAGCGTGCACAACAACCCACCGGCAAAAATGCAAGCTAATCGTGTGCGCAGCTCAACCGGCATCGCTCAAAACCTCATCATCCAGCCACGCCAACATTTCCAACGCCTCGAGCAACTCCAACGATTCAAGCACTTCAAGTTCAGAAACAGCGGCAACCTGTTGCGCATCGATTGATGGATCAACCACAACACCGTCATCACGAATCAAAAGCATGGCGACAACCGCAGCCGCAGCCGCGGCGCCGCCAAGCGGAATGGCTGCACGCCAGCGATTCGCCGTGTTGCGCCTGTCAGCCGCTTCGACAGCCAGTGCGCGCGCCGCACGTAACCGTTGCGCAACGTCAGCATCCACGTTGTCATCCAGTTGGCTGGCCAAGTCACGCGCGCTTTGCGATGCGTGGTTCGCGCTATTGTCGTTACTCATCTACCTTGTCTCCCTCTGTCAGCAGCGCTCGCAGCTTATGCACAGCTCTCGAGTGGTGGGTCTTCACACTACCTTGCGAACAGGACATTGCCGTTGCTGTCTCGTCGACACTTAATCCTTCCCAGGATCGCAACAGGAACGCTTGCTGTTGGCGCAGTGGCAGCAATGCCACCGCATCGCTGATCGCCTCGGCACTCATTGCCTGCGACAAGACTGCATCTGGCAGTTCCGTCTCCGGCGCGGCATGTAACTCAACAACATCCTCTTCGTTATCATCCTCATCACGAAAGCGATTGAACATTGAAAACAACTTGCCGCGAGACTGCCGTTTGCGATAACAGTCTTTGATCTTGTTCTGCAAGATCCGAAAGAACAGCGGCCGCCATTCCGTGGTCGGCCGCTGCAGATATTTCCTGGCCAGCATCAACATACTGTCCTGAACAATATCCATCGCATCATCGGTATCACTGACCGCGTAGTACGCCATCTTGAAGGCCTTTTTTTCTACACCGATCAGAAACTGATTCAGCTGCGCTGTTTGTGACTGCATTCAACATCATCACTATTCGACGCTGTCGGCGCTGACCAACACAAAACTGGCGCGAACGCTTTCCAGATCATCCGTGTCTGCAGTATAGCGAACCCGCGCATGAATGCGTTGCAGAGCTGCGCCATCCTGTAGCGCATCGTTGAGTGCGCGTACCGTATCGGCAAACTCGCGGTACAGCGTCACTTCGCCACTACCACGCATCTGTACCGCGTAAGCTCCCGTGCCACTGTCAGACGCAATGATCGTCAGCATGTCGAGCGGATTCGTTAGCGTGCGCGGCACCCCGCGTACTCGCAACAGCTCACGCGACTCGCTGATATCGACGTTCAAGGCACTATCACTCGTACTGATAAACGGCGCAGAAGACGGCGCGTCCGTTGGCCACATCACCGTCAATTCACCAGCACGGTCCGAGAACTCAACGTCGATAACGGTTCTCGCGACGAAGTCAGCAGGCGCGGTCGCGAAAGGCGCAACCAACCCGCGAACCCGAACCAGATCGCCGTTCGCGATGTCGGTGAGTGCGAGTGTTCCGGTATCAATCTCATAGTTATCCGGGTCTGCGTCAAACTCTGCGGATGATCCAGTTCCAGCAAAATCGAAACGTGCAGGTCGGCGACCGTTGAGCAAGACAACCTCTGCTGTTAGTGGCGCTGCCGTGTCCACCACTGCACTAAAGTTGCTGTATGGCATACGGATGCGTCCGGCACTGGCGTCCAGCGTTTGATCGTCAGTGGGCTCGCCGAAAACAACAATGCGCTGGCCAACTGAAATGCTGTCTTTATCCAGCGTCTGGCTGTCAACGCCTGCTGCTGACACACTCGTGTCATCACCCACCAGCACAGTGAGATCACCGGCAAAGCGAACACGCCCATCGCCAAACTCAACCCGTGCACCGCCGACGGTCAGGGTATCGCCATCACGTGCGCGCACGGTACCTGTGACGGCTGTTTCATCAGCCCACGGTACGCTGCTACCAGCCACCACGGTGTCGGCCATCATGCTACGACCAGACACATCACCACTGGCCACCACCGGCGCGTTCGCCGCTAACGCCGCGAGCGCGGCGAGACCGTCCTCACCGGTGAAACCTTCACCGTCCACTTCATAGACCGTTTGCGCATCAACGTTTAGCGTGAAGCCACCAAAGTCACCGCTGCGATGAAAGAACGGGCGCACGCGAAGCGTTGCCGATTGCGCAGCTTCATCGACTGACGCCAGCGCGCCACGAATGCGATGCTCACGCGCCTCATCAAGCTCGGCTGTTGCGAGCAACAGTGGAGAAACTGTCACCTGAGGCGGCGACATACCGAGATCGATGTCGTTCGACGCATCAAGATCGAAATCCAGACTGAACGCTGCCGGTACGCCGGGCGCGATACGGATCCGATCACTGTCAGCCAATTGCAGGCGCACCTCATATTCACCTAACGCGGCGCCGTCAACATCGACCAATTCTGCCTCGCTAAGCACACCGCTCTCGTCCTGCACGATGACTTGTGCATCGGTGAAGTCCATACGAATGCTTGCGCTGACGTAGCTGCCCGCGGGCACTGTCGCGATATTGATGAACTCCGTGACTTCTGTGAGCTCGGTAAAATCCACGCGCGTGGTCAAAGGCAACGTCTCAACGACCGTGCCATTCTCGCGCTCTAGCCGTATCGACAGGACATCGACAGAGTAGGTATCAAAGTCCCCTTCTGCATCGGTCAGACCAATATAAAGCAGACCATCGTCGACTGCCGCGCTAGGCTCATCAACAACATCCACGGCACCCGACCCACCACAGGCACTGAGCACCACAATTGACGCTACAATAGCCAAGCAGGCCAAAATGTCTTTCACGGCAGCCCATGTGTTGCGCGCCGACGTTTCGTATTCTGTGCTGTTCATCGCTTCATCCTCCACGAGTGTTTGTATTGCACAGTCCTTACAACGCTCTTGCGGCCAAACGGTTGACACACGTGAGCAAAACCGCCGGATCAAGAGGAAATTATTGCAATGCCCAACGCTCAGGACACCTCACGCATCATCGAGATGGCGTGGGAAGACCGCACACCCTTTGAAGCGATCGAAGCAAGCTTTGGTCTCGCGGAGAAAGATGTCATCACGCTCATGCGGCGCGAACTCAAACCTCGCAGTTTTCGACTCTGGCGCGAACGCGTGACGGCGCGCAAGACCAAACACGCCGCTTTGCGTGAGCCCGGCGTCAGCCGAGCGTATTGTCCGACCCAGTACAAACGTCAGTAGTACACCGCCCACATCTGTCACGTTAATACGCGTACAATCGCAGCATGGATCTTGTTGTATTTGACCTCGATGGCACACTGCTGAATCGCGACTCGGCGATCAGCGACTTCACGCGCGAGACGCTTGTGCTTCTCGCCGAACGCAACGTCGCCTATACCGTCGCTACTGGCCGCACGTTGCACGCATCGCGCGACATCCTGGCCGGTCATGGTTTCGTCTTGCCACACGTTTATAAGAACGGCGTTGTCATTTGGCATCCAGATGCCGAGCATTTCAGCCATCACAACGTGCTGTCGCCGGATGAAATGCAACACGTAATGGTGGCCTGCGCTGACAACAACATTACGCCGTTTGTATTCACGCTGATCGACAATAATGACCATGAGATCTATCACGCGCCGCCGCAAAACAGCGCCGAAGAATATGTCGTTAACGAATACACGGTGCGTCGAGGGCTCAAGGCCAAACCCATTGATGCGTTGCCCGATGATGCGGTGATCTGCAATGTCAGTGCGGTCGGCAATTCGGATCATATTCGCAAGATCACCGAACATGTCGCCGATGAGCCACATCTCATCGCTTATTGGGGCGTTGCGATGGAGTCACGTAACCTGAGGGGTTCGCCAGTCAGGGGCGATCGCGCTTCTAAAATAATCTCGGTTCTCAAGACTTCTTCCGGCGTGTCAGTAGGGGGCGGAAGTGCCATGACGGCGGGTGCTCGGAGCAGCC